>JAPLHP010000035.1 GCA_026389585.1 Chloroflexota bacterium
TGATGAACATGCGGTGTCCTATCGTTAGCCATCACACATAGTACCGGATTACACCTAGTGATGTCAATACATCGAGGCATGACGAAAAGCCGATCTTTAGGCACTACATTTCGACCCCGCTCCGGGGAATTTGTGCTCAAAGCCCCGGCCTCCCAAGCGTGAAGCAAAAACCAAACTGTAGAACTTCGGTTAGGCATATTGCTATTAGAATATAACAAGAGACCTAAACAAGCCCTAAACATAGAGGCTTATTCCCTAAACATCTCCTAGACGTTCGCCTGCCGTACCAGAAGTGTTTTTGCTCTCCGGCTGGATGCAGCGGAGTACACAAACCGCCCTATTGTTGGGGTTATCATGGCCTATTTGCCTTTTGCGTCCAAGGTGAATATGGCATAACATAGGTTTGCACAGGCGTCTCGCGCACGAGTGATCGACGAGGCAAGAACGAGTAGTCAAGATGTCCCAAGTCCTTTACTGGATCGTGTTTGTGTCATTGCTTCTTGGTGTATGGTAGAAAGCAGGCAAGAATCGTTGGAACAACTGGAGGCGAGACTAGAACAATGAGAGTCCTCTTAATCGCTGCCCCATATCCGCTGGATGAATTCCCCACTCCGCCTCTTTCTTTGTGCTATCTCGCCGCTAACCTCATAGCCAATGGTTTCGAAGTCGAAGTTCTGGACCTGTTGACATCAAAGCCTTCCCCAGCCAAGATACGGCGCAAGCTCGAACAGTACCGGCCACAGGCGGTGGGAATCACCTGCGTTACGCTCAACTTTCTGCCAGCAGCCAGGATTTTGAAGATGTGCAAGGAATTCGACCCCAGTATAACTACTATGATCGGCGGGCCGCACGTGAGTTTCGCCGTGGAGGATACCTTCAAGCGCGCCCCCTGGATAGACGTGATCGCTATAGGAGAGGGCGACATCACTATAGTTGAGGTGGCATCGGCCTTGAGCAAAGGTGGGGATGTAGGGAAAGTACCTGGCCTGTATGTGAAACGAGATGGCAAGGTTGTCAAGACTGCTCCTCGCCCACTTATTGAGAACCTGGATGAGCTGCCATTACCTGCTCGCCACCTTCTGCCTCTCTCTCGTTATAAGGCACTGGGTGCAGTCTGCTCCGTCATCAGCAGTCGCGGCTGTCCCTATGGCTGTATTTTTTGCACCACTCCCCGGATGTTTGGCCGAAAAGTGCGCTTCCGCCAGCCTCTTCTGGTGGTCGATGAAATCGAGGTGATATACCGGAAATACGGCTTCAGCCAGATAAACGTGGTGGACGATAGTTTTACTCTCAATCATCCTCATGCCACAGAGTTGTGCCGCGAGCTGATCCGCCGCAACCTGCACATCAAATGGAGCATTTTCTCCCGCGTGGACACCCTGACGCCCGAGCTTCTGGATCTCATGCGTGAGGCTGGCTGCACCTACATGTTGTTTGGCGTGGAGTCCGGCAACCAGGAGGTCCTCAACACCATCAAAAAGGGGATTACTCCGGAGAAGGTCAGAAACGGTGTGAAGCTGGCCACGGCAGCCGGCATCGGCAGCTTTGCCTCTTTCATCCTGGGTCTGCCTGGAGAGACCCCTGAGAGAGCTCGCGAAACGCTGGATCTGGCAATGGAGCTGTCGGACCGCTGGGGCATGCAGTACGGATTTCACTATCTTTCGCCGTTCCCCGGGACGGAGCTTTTCGAGCAAGCCGAGGAGTTGGGACTTCGCATTTTGACCAAGAACTGGAACCGTTACAATGCCAACGAACCGATCACAGAGGCTTCAAAAGGTGGACTTGCTGGCATAGGAGAGGTGATAGCTCGCTACGACAAGGGCATTGCCATGGCCTGGAAGACCATCCGCAAAGACGCTGCGGCAGGAGACGCAGACAGTATTGACCGTCTGCGGAAGAAGCAGATCCTCGATTTCGTCTGGAGGCTCCTGCAGGAAGATGTCATTGAGAAGCTTGGCCAAGTAAGAGGCACGACACCGCAAGAAGCCGAAACCAGGCTGATCGAAACGGTAGCCCAGAAGTTGAATACCCCGCTTGAGGTGGTCAGTCAGGAGATCAGCAGGCTATCGCAGAACAGGTGGCTGCAGCCTGAGCCTTCATCCAACGGCTTCATTTGGCAATGGGCCTGAACCCTCCACAGCAGTCCGTTGGGTGGATTTCCCTTTAGCCCAACCATGCTGTTCTTTCCCTAAAGAGGCGATGGCTCTCGCAACGAGTGTGTGCGGGCAATTATGGTAACATATTGCCCACCGTGTCACATGGTGGCTGTCGTCCTTCTGCGGAAGGATGACCCGACGCGCATAAAAGTCAGGGTGATATATTGCCCGCTGTGTCATTCTCAGCGCAGCGAAGAATCTCAATTGTTACGCTTACTTGTGCAACCAGGCACTAGCCTGCGGGAGCGATTTGTATCAGAGATATCGAGCAAGTATAATCATACCCTGAGTTGATGCTGAGGTAATGCTTCATTAGGACATTATCTTATAAATCAAATGGAGGCTTGATGGAAACCGACGAACCCGATCACCAAGGAGAATCAGGCAATACAGAGGAACGCAACCCCTTGAAGAATGCTTCCAACAAGAAAAAGAGACTCGAACTGGATATCAGGGAGATGGAGATAGACGACATCCCCGAGGTTTTCCATTTGGGTGAACAAATCTTCACGGTGGAGATGGTGCCTACCCTCTACCGTACGTGGGATGAGTATGAGGTGACTTCATTATTTAACTCCGATCCCGAATACTGCCTGGTGGCAGAACTCGATGATAGAATAGTGGGCTTTGCCTTAGGTACAACGGTAACCAAAACAAAGTCGCCGTGGAAGTACGGGTACCTCGTCTGGCTGGGGGTATTGCCCGAGTGGCACCGTGAGGGCATCGGCAGCAGGCTATTTGACAAACTGGCTGAAGAGATGAGCAAGGACGGAGCACGCATATTCCTGGTGGACACGGAGGCAAACAATCTGCCGGCCCTTCAATTCTTCAGGAAGAAGGGATTCAGCAATCCTGAGGAGCGGATATTTCTGACCCTGAACCTTAAGACACATCAACAGTTGCGGAGAAAAACGCGAAGTACCGGACGGAAGGCACAGGATGGAAACCACTCCTAAAGCTTCGGCAGATGTACAGCCCAAGAGGCTGAGAAACCTGCTCAAGGATCTCATAGATATATATAGTCCCTCTGGAAAGGAAGAGGAGATACTCGAATATACAGAGGATTACTTGAAGAAACATGGTTTGACCGTAGCAAGGCAAGAAGTCGATGAAAACCGTTTCAACCTGGTGGTACTGCCCGAGAAGCTGGATGAAGTAGACCTCTGCTTCGTGGGGCATCTGGATACAGTCGTCGCCTTCGACCTGGAGGACTACGGCTTCTACGAGGAAGAAGACACGGTCTTCGGACTGGGCGTCTCAGACATGAAAGCCGGTTGTGCCGCCATGATAGAAGCATTCACTGTACTGGCCGAGAGAGGGAAGAATCTCTCATCCGTAGGCCTTGCCCTGGTCGTAGGTGAAGAGCAGGAAAGCGATGGTGCTAAAACCCTCACCAGAGAACACAGCTTCCCCTGGGCAGTCGTTGGTGAGCCCACCAACATGATTCCCTGCCTCGGCCACTACGGCTATCTGGAAGTCCGCTTACGCACCAGGGGTAAGAGAGCTCATTCTTCCATGCCCGAGCTGGGCCAGAACGCTATCGAGACCATGCTGAAGCTTCTTTTGAAACTGACTGAGTATGCCGACCCCGCACCGCAGGGGCTGGTCTATAACATCCGGCAACTTACAGGATTTCCCGGTGGATTTGTAGTACCCGATAGCTGTGAGGCCTGGCTGGACCTTCACTTGCCACCTGACTCCCGAATGGACCTGCTCAAGGCGGAGCTGGAACAGTTGGTAGAAGAGGCCAGTGAGAACATACCCGGCATGGATGCCTACATCAGGTTCGAGAATGCACACTCAGGCTACCTCATCTCTCAGAAAAGGCCTCTGGTGAAGAAGTTGAAAGAAGCCTACAAGAAGATGTCCCTCACCTGGGATCCTCAGATATTCAGAAGCCATTCGGATGGTAACGTGCTCTGGGCCGCGGGCACAGACCCCATTATTCTGGGACCCGGTCAACTGGAGACGGCACATACGCCTGAGGAATCGGTAGACTTCTCTCAGGTGGTAAAGGCAGCCCAACTCTATCTGAGCTTTGCCCTTTCCCTGTAACCCCTTCCTGATCCATGCTTTCACATTAACCTGATCTATGAACGCAAATAGCCGCGCTTAGTGCAGGTGGAGCAACCAGACTTCGCTAAGGCCAAAACCTTTGAAACAGCCCCTCAAGAGAGGCGCAAATGCACTATTGCGTTTTAGCCACAGGTTTGATTCTCATGTTATTATTGACTGTGATGATAAGCCTTGTTTTTATCCGTAGATTCCATTAGAAGACCACACCATAGCAGAGAAGGCAGCGTATATATGCGTAAGAAGCCAGCACAGAGCGTGCTCACCAGGGAAGATCTCGAAAGATACGACCGGCAGATAAGATACGATGGGTTCGGCGAGGAAGGGCAAGAGAAGCTGAAGACTTCTCATGTAATCGTAGCCGGTGCCGGAGGATTGGGATGTCCAGCCTCAACTTACCTGGCCTGCGCTGGTGTAGGGCGCATCACTATCATAGATGACGGAATCGTGGATCTCTCTAATCTCAATCGGCAGATACTTCACTGGCAAGAGGATATCGGTCAGAAGAAGGTAGCCTCAGCCACAGCCAAGCTGGCCAGGCTGAACCCGTCCGTACAGATTCTTCCCAAGGCAACCAGAATCACCAGGAGAAATGCCACACGCCTGATAAAAGGGGCCAATGTGGTGATAGACGCAATGGACAATTTCGAGACCAGGGCCATATTGAACCAGGCATGTGTCTCTGAAGGAATCCCTTTCATACACGGCGGAGTGTGGGGATTGTGCGGCCAGGTTACCACTATCATCCCCGGAGAGACACCCTGCCTTGAGTGCATCTATCCCGAGAAACCGGTGGATCAGGGGGTGTTCCCCGTCTTTGGTGTCACCCCGGGTTTAATAGCCATGATTCAGGCCGTCGAGGCTATCAAGATCATTGCCGGTTTTGGCCGCTTGCTCGCAGGGCAGATGCTCTACATCAATGAAGCAAACATGGATTTCTGCCTCCGCGAGTTGATCAAGAACCCAAACTGTCCGGTCTGCGGAGGCATGAAGGGAGGCTGAACACTGAGAATCCGGTTGAAGTCATTCTTTCATCTGGATGTATCCAAAGCCTTCGGCAGCGACCACATAGAGCTCGCAGATGATAGGGCCACACTGAGAACCGTTTTACAGGAAGTAATGCGAAAAGGCAATGGGAAAATCGAGGTCATTGACCCTGCAACCGGGAAGATTGATGTCGATTATTTTGTCCTGTTGAACAGGCGTGAATCCCAGACTCTTCCTCAGGGACTGGGGACAGAACTTCACGAGGGCGATGAGGTAGCTATAGGCATGATGCATTATTGGGGAGGCGGCTAGCCAACGAGCTGCCGAGAGCCCATAATGATGGGGCGGCAGATCTAAACCTCTGGAGTGCGGGGGAAAATGAGCGAAACGAACCAGGAAGAGAATATCTTGAAGACCAGCCGAACCGTGGCTGTGGTAGGACTTTCGCCGAATGAAGAGCGCCCCAGCTTCAGGGTAGCATCATACCTGAAAGAGCAAGGATACAAGGTCATACCTGTGAACCCCAGATTTGCCCAGATACTGGAGGAGACCTCTTATCCCAACCTCACCTCGATCCCGGAGAAGGTAGATGTCGTCGATGTCTTCCGCCGGGCTGACGAGATACCCGACATAGTCGAGCAGGCGATCAGGATCGGGGCTAAAGTGGTATGGATGCAGGAAGGCGTAGTAAACGAGCTGGCGGCTGCCAGGGCCAGGGGTGCTGGCCTTATGGTGGTGATGGACAAATGCATGCTGAAAGAGCACCTGAAGATGCGAGAGAAAGAAGTCAAATAGAACAAGGAGGCGAATGATGCCCAAGACAAATGAGAATGTGCAATATGCTTTTGCTGGAGAAAGCCAGGCCAACCGCAAGTACCTCTTCTTCGCCGATAAGGCCGAAGAAGAGGGCCACAAACAGGCGGCACGACTGTTTCGTGCTGCGGCAGAGGCAGAGACAGTCCACGCCCGCAATCACCTCAGGGTAATGCAGGGCATCAAATCCACAAAGGATAACCTGGCGGTAGCCATCAGTGGTGAGAATCACGAATTCACCCAGATGTACCCCGGTTTCATCAAGGAGGCCGATGCCGAAGGCCAGACTCAGGCCAAGCGCAGTTTCGACATGGCCAACCAGGTAGAGAAGATCCACCATGGCCTGTTCCAGGCTGCTCTCGAAAACCTGAACAAGGGCAAGGCTGTGGATGACAAACCTTTCTTCGTCTGCCAGGTCTGCGGCAACACAGTGGAAGGCTCGGCTCCAGATAAGTGCCCTGTATGCGGGGCCTCCGCAAAAATGTTCAAACGAATCGATTAAACCCAATTCCGTGTGGGGATGTCAGACAAATCGATTAAGCCCAACTCCGTGTGGGGATGTCAAGCGGATCGATTAGATTCGTTTCCGCCTAATTAGGCACATTCGTTTCCTTTATTTTATTTTCCTTAAAAGAGGTTATGCTTGAGAGTTCTGGGGATCATGGGAAGTCCGAGGGTAGGAGGCAATACCGACCTTCTCCTGGACGAGGCGATGAAGGGAGCCCGGAGCCAGGGAGCGGAGATGGAGAAGATTATCGTGGATAAGCTCCAGATAGCTCCCTGCCGTGAATACCATGGCTGCCTGAAGGATGGGAACTGTATTATCAGAGACGACATGGATGCTGTTTATCCCAAGCTGCTCGAAGCCGACGGCCTCATAGTTGCCTCGCCCATGTTCTTCTACGGGATTACCAGCCAGCTCAAGGCCCTTATCGATCGATGCCAGGCTCTATGGGCAAGGAAATACGTTCTCAAGCAGAGTTGCCCAAACCCAAATAGAAAGGGGGCCTTCATTGCTGTCGGGGCCACCAAAGGAGAGAACCTTTTCGACGGGTCAATATTGACGATCAGATACTTTTTCAAAACTATTAGCGTCCAGTACACAGAAGACCTCCTGGTCAGGGGCGTCGACAAAAACGGAGAGATTAAGAAGCACCCGACCGCGCTAAAGGACGCTTTTGAGCTGGGTAAAAGATTAGCCCAAAAGGCAGATAAGGTGTAGGATTTGACTGCAAATGCCAGCAGGCCTTGCTAAGGCTCTTAGGTCACTGCCAGTTCAACTCATCCAAAGCACAAGAATAATCGACAATACTAGAGGAGGTTAAATCCAGGAAATGACGGAGCAGACTCACAAAATCACCCAGGCTTTGGAGGCAGCACTCCAAATGGAGATCGAGGGAAAGCAATTCTATCAGAAATCGGCAGAGAAGAGCAGCAACCCGCTGTCCAGGAAGCTATTACAGCGTCTGGCCGCTGACGAAGATCTGCATGCCCAGAAGCTAAAAGAGGTACATGATGTAATCAAGGGCAATAAGGGATGGCCTGACAAGGAGACCAAATTCAAACATGAAATAAGCCTGAGAAGCGTCTTCGATGAGGGCGTAGAGGATTTGGATGCCGAGCCTGCCAAGCCGACCGCCAGCGAACTGGAAGCGCTGAAGATGGCCATGACTATGGAGGACAAGAGCTACAGCTTCTACAGGAGCCGCAACGAAGAAGCAGCCTCTCCTGCCGAGAAAGCCTTTTACCAGGCACTGAGTGCCGAGGAGAGAGTCCACTACCTTGCCCTGCTGGATGCCTACGACTACCTCTTGAACCCGCAGGGCTGGTTCACCAAGAAAGAGCGCTGGGGACTGGACGGAGGGTAACCGAGCCAAGACAGAACCCACGTCATAGTAGAGTTATCTGAGTTTTCGGGCAAGATAGGGTGCTGGCCTAATCACCCTGGCATAGGATATAATCTTGCCTATCATCGAGATGGTTCGATAAAAATGGCTATAGAAATTGAGCTCCTGAAGTCCGTCCCGTATTTCTCCGGCTTACATCAGCCTGAACTGGAAGCCATCAAACGCCATGTATTCGAGCAGTCAGCCGAGAGGAACGACATGATAGTCCTGGAGGGTGAGCCTGCCGAAGCGGTGTATTGTGTGGTTTCCGGGGCAGTCAAGGTATTCAAGACTTCTGTTGAAGGCAAGGAGCAGATTCTATGTATCATACGGCCCGGCGAGTCCTTCAATGATGTTGCCGTGTTCGATGGCGGGCCCAATCCTGCCAGTGCTATAGGCATGACCCCGGTCACCCTCTATGGCATAACCAGGGCTGACATGGAGTCCCTCTTGAGGGAGCATCCAGCCATCGCTAACAACGTGATAAAGGTTCTATCGAAGAAGGTTCGCCACTTTGTCTCTCTGGTCGAAGACCTCTCCTTCCGGCACGTAACCAGTAGGATAGCCAAGCTCCTTCTGGAATATGCTACAAACCATGCGGTGCAGGACGAAGAACCACAAGCCAGACCCAAGCTCACCCAGCAAGAGATGGCAGCCATGGTGGGAACAGCCCGGGAGGTGGTCGGCAGGTCACTCAAAGCCTTGGAGGAGAGCGGCGCTATCAGGATGGACCGACACCGCATTGTGATCACCAACAAGAAAGTACTCGAGGAGGCGAGTGGGGTGACCGAGTGATTTGGCGACAAAGGTCACATACCGTAAATTGATGGGAGTGGTAACATGAGTTTGCATGCGAGGTTCTCTATGTTTGAAATGCCCATCATAAACCGCGAGCTGTGCAATGGGTGCGGGCTATGCCTCAGTGTGTGTGAGTGCGGGGCCCTTGCCCTTGTGGGCAACATAATCAGGATTGTCGATACAGACGAGTGCGGCTATTGCACAGAATGTGAATCTGTATGCCCCACCGGAGCCATCCAGTGTCCCTATGAGATAGTCATCGAGGAAAGCTACGAGATAAACCTGGAGTAACACTACCACAACCCCTAGAACAGCCTCAGATACCTCGTTTTGGATTGCCAGCAGAGCAATTGACTGACAATTGAGCCAAAGCCGAAGAATCCCGCGAATACTCCAACACCCCCTCCACTACCACCTGGCATCTGTGACAACTATAACGCCGAGCACTGCGAGCGCGCCCAGCAGCGGGGCGCTGGCGGGTCGTGGTGGGGAGGTGCAGGGTCGTTCTCCCGTTCCTGGTGGAAGGGGCGAGTGCCCCCAGGGCAGGAGCAGGTGGTGGGTGGAGTGGGGAGGTGGGGCAGGCTGACAGGCACGCAGGGACGGCTGATAGCAGAACCGCAGCTCGGCGGGTGGGAAGAGACCGCAGACGAATTTGACCATTGACCTTGACTCCCTACTACCCCCAGTCGTATGATTTGCCCAGCCACTCCAGCAGTATAAAAGGGAATTTTAGGCAACTTAAGAGAATCGCCCAGTATTACAGGATAACCGATGACATCCTATGAGGTGCTCTCACTCATTATATCTCTAGGCGGTTTCACGACGGTGATTGTGACCCTAGTATTCTTAACACGCCAGACACGAGAGGCGACAACCCAAACGAAATATCTGGCTGAGTCTTTGAAGAGTAGCGCATACGCGAGCGTCGCTGACCAGATGCTTAGGGTTGACGAAGTCTTCATAAGGTACCCGGAACTGCGTCCTTACTTCTATTTAGGGAAGTTCATAAGCGAGAACGACGCTCAGTATAACAGGGCCGTGGCTATGGCGGAACTTATCCTGGATCTACACTATTCCGTCTTGGTACAATCGGACCACTTCCCGCAGGCATGGCCACACCAATGGTGGAAAGTGTATGTAGTGGACAGCTTCGCTAGCAGCCCAATACTGTGCGAGCACCTCAATGCCCTCAAGAATTGGTACACAGATGAAATGATAGCATTGATGCGAGAAGGAGAAGCACAGCGGCTGCAGAAGAGTGCGCGGGGCGAAAAGCAAGAGGTGGCCTAACCCGTCAGTCCAAGCCGACGCTGGGGCTCAGCGTGAACTCAAGTGAACGTGGTGCTAGCTCAGCGCCGCTGAGCGCGGGCGTTAGATTGCTTCCCTGTCCCATGTCGTTCAATTCACAACTTCAAACATGAAGAGCAACTGTCCATTTGGTCACCCAACCTCAGCCTGGATATGAAGGGGAGGCACTACGCCCAGGTTGCGATGACCACGGCATCGGGACGTTCTCCCGTTCCTGGTGGAAGGGGCGACTGCCCCCAGGGCAGGAGCAGGTGGGGGGTGGAGTGGGGAGGTGGGGCAGGATGACAGGCAGGGACGGGTGATAGCTGATAGCTCGTAGCTCATCCTTCTGCGGAAGGGGTGGGAAGAGCCCACAGACGATTGCGCGATAGAAAAGGGGTGGACATCGCTGCCCACCCCATTAGAGGCTTCTGTAGATTGCCCTAGTTCTGAGCCCTAGGCCTTCTGCGGAGGAAGTAAGTCAGGATTCCAGCTCCGGCAACCGCAGCGGCTCCTGCCCCGACGACAATCCAAATCCAGGAGGGCAGGCCTTCTTCTTTTGCGGTAGCTGATAGAAACTCATCATGGCTAAGCTCAGCACCCACAGTAATGCTCTTGTCAATAGTGCCATCGCCATTGGAGTCTATTTGGACAGTGACACCTTTGTTGCCCTGAGCAAGTGCATCCCAGTCGACGGCGTATTCGTGGATTGCATTGGCCGATATGGGAGTATCGGTCGTGGTGAAAGTCAGGACTCCTTCTTTCGTAGCTCGAATGACACAGAACCCATATACCCCATCCTCTGTACCTACCACAGTATATCTGCAGGAGTCCGTGGCAGGGTAGATCAGGATAGTGCCGTCGTTGTAGGCCGAGCCAGGAATGTCCAGTTTTGTCTCTCCGTTCACCACGCCAGCAACCCTTCCTTGGGAATCGTACACCCTGATCTCTCCAGGGCTGTGAATGATCACAGCATCCAGTTTGCCCGTTACAGCCTCCAGCAGCTTCTCCAGTATCTGTTGAGTCAAGCTTGGCTCGACGGGGCCAACATGTGGGTCAACTGGCTCAGAACGGAAGCTGAACAGTTTGGTCTCTATGGGGGGCCAGCCTAACTTGGCCGTGAATCCTTGTAGAACAATGTTGACCGTATCCGTTCCTTTGACTTGAATACCCTGGAAAGTACCTTCGTCAAATGTGCGCGTTGTATTCCCAGAGAAGATTCCGATGGGTGACTTCAAGGAGAAAGGAGACTGGTAGACCTGCTCCGTATGCGGACCCCATGTACTGAGATAGTCGAGGAAATCAATTACGGGCATTACCCCAATGGGATACTGATACTGCCAGACAACGATATTGGGGACGAAGACTCCCACGAAACCCTCAGCCTCGACATCAAGCTTTGATATCATGTAGATATCGTCACCGCCGGATTGCTCAATCCAGTTGTAGGTGAAAGTGGCTCTAGCCAGCACCGGCGGATCAGAGATTTCAACTGATTTCTCCAATGGTTTCACAGCGATTCCGACGGTGTCGGTGGCAGTGGCTCCGCTGCTGTCTGTCACTGTCAAGGTGGCGGTATAAGTCTTCGGTTGGTTTGCGGCTCCTCTGAAGCGATGGCTCACTTCTTTGCCTGTCTGTGTTGCCCCATCGCCGAAATCCCATTGATAGGTGGCGATTGTCCCATCAGGGTCATGCGAACCAGAGGCATCGAACGACACAACGTCGCCTGAGGATACCGACTGGTCTGCTCCGGCGTTAGCTACAGGCGAGGGCACTACAACGCATGCCGCCCCATCCCATCCAGAACTGTCTTCCCATCCCCACATAGCGTTGGAGAACTCGTCATTCCCGTAGTATATTTTGTGGCCGTAACTTGTCCCAGGATCATTGCAGATTATGTCCGTGTCAGAATAGCCCGTCACTACAAGCCAGTGTCCGTTGGCGGAGTAGTCTCTATCAATAGTATGCCAGGCGGCGTCGTTGCCGAGGTAATCGCCGGTAAGCTTTCCAGCCACCGCAACAATAACCGGGTGACCTTTGCCAATCTCTTGTTTGACCTTGGCAATGTCCCATCTATCCGTTTCGTAGCTATACGTAAAGCCACCATATCCCTGGGCCAGTGCCTCAAGCCTCTTCCCGGTATGGTCTGTGAAATACCCATTGTAGTTATCTACCGGGTCTCCATATTTTGTGTAGAGCCAGTCATCTATGTCTTTGATCCCCTGCTCAGTCGGCACAGTTCCGTTCCAGTAGCAGAAAACCATTAGAGATGAGGCCTGCCCACAATTCTTGGTTTCTGTCCAATTGTCGCCAGGTGGGAACTGTGTTATGAACCGCACATCCAGGTTCACAAGCTGCGGAGCATTCCCCGTGATGAAAGTTGTCTCTGCTGACCAGTCTGACCAATCACCCTGATTGTCCTGATATCTCACATGCCAGTAGTAGGTGGTAGAGTAGGTCAACTTGCCTGATGGAACGGTGATGCTGGTGAGATTGGATGTGTCAGATCCGCTGCCGAAAGCGGGGCTAGAGTAGCTGCCAGAGCTCGTTCTGACCTGCCACTGCGAAGCAGCATGAGTATCCCCGGCGTCTGGGTCGGAGGAAGCTGATGATTGCAGGGTTGTGGTAAGGCTCACGCCTGTGGCCCCATTTGCCGGGGAGACGTTGCTCGGCTGCTTGGGCGACTGGTTAGCTGTATCCCAGGATACTGTAACCCCTCTCCCTTGCAGCGCGGGAATGCAGGTATTGATAGAGTTGCTATTCAATGGATTTCCCGGCAGATTAACAGTGTCTCCTGATGCGATCCCTGGGTTGCTGACCAGGGGCTCGATGTCACTTATCTGGTTGGCGCCAAGGTTCAGGGCCGTCAGGTTGGTGAGGCCGGAAAGCGGTGAGATGTCGCTTATCTGGTTGCCGCTAAGCTCCAGGTACTCCAGGCTGGTGAGGCCGGAAAGCGGTGAGATGTCGCTTATCTGGTTGTCCCAAAGGCCCAGGCTCGTCAGGCTGGTGCAATGCGCCAGTCCAGCGAGGTTCGTGATACCACATTCATGAGCATCGAAATCAGTGAGACCAACGAGATCAGATTCATAGATATCTCCCGCGGGCTTTCCTATTGCCTCCCTTATCGCAGCCTCGAGGTTCGGGTCGGGGAAAGAGACTACCGAATCGGCCTTGGTGGTGAAAGATGTCTCTGCCGACCAGGTTGACCAATCACCATGATTGTCCTGATATCTCACACGCCAGCAGTAGGCGGTAGAGTAGGTCAGCTTCCCTGACGGCACGCTGATGCTCGTGAGATTTGGTGTGCCTGTGACGTTGTCATAGACTGGGCTATTGTAGCTGCCAGCACCAGTTCTTATTTGCCACTGCGATGCT
Source organism: Chloroflexota bacterium (assembly GCA_026389585.1). Lineage (NCBI taxonomy): Bacteria > Bacillati > Chloroflexota > Chloroflexota bacterium. Next base: position 13,376 of record JAPLHP010000035.1, read on the forward strand.
GCATGGGTATCACTGATATCTGGGTCGGAGAAGGTTGACGATTGCAGCGTTGGCATCAGACTGACACCTGTAGCTGCGCTTGACGGAGAGACGTTGCTCGGCTGGATGGGAGGCTGGTTGGGGGTAGCGGTTCCCAGATTCCATTTGGCGAGCTCGATCTCTAAACCCGCGGCCACCACGGTGCCATCGGACTTCAGGCCCACCGTGTAATCATATCCTGCGGCCACCTGCTGGATGCCACTCCAGGAGCCTACGTTGCACTGACCAAATTGGTTGTAGCCCACGGCCACTACCGTTCCGTCGGACTTCAGGCCCACCGTGTGATTATATCCAGCGGCCACCATGGGGGTCACGGGCGAATCAGCAGACACCACATCCCCAGAAGGAAGTACGGAAAGAAGGGGAACGAAAATGAGTGTGGCCAGGAGAAGGCCCGTGAGTATTCTGCTAGCACCACCGCGTGAGAAACCGCCTCTGGAGATGAGGCTGCTGCAGAATCTCTTGTCGAATGGCCAACGAAGCCAAAAGAAAAGCGAATACCCTGGACAGCCGATAGATCGTGTTCTGCTCATGTCCCCCCCCTTACGAGTATCCTTGCCCGACCCCGCTCGGGCAGTTGTTATCGAAAGGCTCTATAGATGTATATTCGTGAAGTCACTTCGGAAGCTATCATAATTTGGCGGGGGTTGTCAAAGCCTGAGCGCGCGCGGTCGGGTGGGGTGGAGGGCGGGGGCTAGGCCCAGGTTGCGATGACCACGGCATCGGTAGTGTGTGTTGCGTTGAATGATGCCACGGCGCAGTAGTTTCCCACGGTGCAATCACCTGCTGGGATAGTGATAGCTGATGGCTCATAGCTCATAGCAGAGATTGCTTCGTCATCCTTCTGCGGAAGGATGGCTCATGTCTGATAGCCCATAGCTCATGGGGGACTGGATTCCCGCTCCCCGTTTGCACGAGGACAAGCTTCGCGGGAATGACATTGGCCTCTCTACTGAGATTGCTTCGTCGCTGCACTCCTCGCAAAGACACTCGGCTTCTGGGTCAGGTCTTCCTCCTAAGCCTTCGCTGTTGGCCTTATCAGGGTTGAGAGTTGAGGAAGGCCTCTAAAAGAGATGTGTTCTGTTGCCGTAACAACCTTCATGTTCCTTATATGCATAACAGTGACACCGTCATACTGGAACTCCTTCCCTTGCTTATCGGTTTCCCAACAAGTCCAGTCAACCATGACAACCATGTTTGGACTCGGCAGACACGTGCCACTCATGCACACATTCTTTGTAACCAGCTTCCTCTTAGGGAATTCCTGCTCCCATTTGTGAAACCAGTCTGCCGCGGCTTTCTTGCCTTTAATGGTCTGCCCGACACCGAGTTCTGAAGTGCAATCCCAGACAGCATCATCGGCCCGCTGCTTGAGCAAGGCATCAGTGTCAATGTGATCCTGGCTCATCCCAGCAAAGCCCGAGCGCACATTCCTCTTAGCCATCATAGATGCAATCATTTTACTTACCCTCCTTTATTCTTGCCGCGGAATGGCTGCATAGAACCATTCCTTGGCGACATTATACCACCCAACCTCAGCTTGGATACAAGGGCTTGTTGGGATGGCGGGGCAGGATGGCAGGCAGGCAGGGACGGCTGGTAGCTCATGGCCAATGGCTCATAGTTGATAGTTGATAGCTCATAGTTCATGGCTCATGGGGGACTGGATTCCCGCTCCCCGTGTGCACGAGGACAAGCTTCCGCGGGAATGACATACGGGTCGGGTCGTCCTTCTGCGGAAGGATGGGTGATAGCTCATAGCTCATGGCTGATAGCTGATAGCAGAGATTGCTTCGTCGTCGTTCTGCGGAAGGACGACCCGACGCTCTTGGGTGTCATTCTGAGCACAGCGAAGAATCTCTATTGTTACCCTGACTTGTGCCACCAGGCAGTAGTCAGGGCGAGTTTCGGAACAGATATGGGGTGATCGCAGTTATCCCAATAGAACCCTGGCGAAGATGGGGTTGGAGGTAAGCACTCTGGAGGACACCATGCAGTATATTGAACCATTGCGAGTGAGCAGGCCATCCGCAACCATCTGGTCAAGCCTGTGTATGAGTTCCTTCGTATTATCAATCCCAAATCGTGCAGCGAGATCGTCAGCCGGCAGACCTTCTGAAAGCAGACGTAATCGCAGCATGGCCTCTTCTGCCGCCTTCTCTTTCGCACTCAATTGTTCCACCTCTTCCACAACTCCAGCGGGATGGCGAAGGTAAGCCTCCAAGTCACTGCGGTTCTTGAAGCGTCTGCCGTCAAGATGCGAGGCAGCCGCCGGTCCCAGGCCAAGGTATTCGCCGCCGCGCCAGTAGTTCATATTGTGCAGGCATTCGAATCCCCCAAGGGCAAGGTTGGATATCTCGTAATGAGTAAATCCTTTCTCCTGAAGAAATGGACACGCTTGCTCGAATAGCTCAGCCTGCTCATCATCCGAGGGCAGATCATCCGGTGGATTCATTGCCAGGGGGGCATCATGCTCCAGCGACAGGCAGTACACGGAGAGATGGTTCACACCCAACTCAACCAGCTTCCCCAGAGTGGCCCGCAGTGTTTCCCACCGCTGACCGGGAAGACCAACAATGACATCGGCGGAGACATTTGCAAAGCCAACTCTCCTGGCTTGAGATATGGCTTCAACGGCCTGTGCTGCAGAGTGAATTCTGCCCACCCTCTGAAGCTCGTCATCTGAAATAGACTGTACGCCGACGGACACACGGTTCAAACCTGCGCCCAAAGCAGCCTGAAGCAACTCTGTAGTAGCCGATTCCGGGTTGACCTCGATGGTAGCCTCGATCAACCTGGGAAGGTCGAATGAACCCCGGAGACCATCAAGCAGCCTCTTTAGACATCCAGCACCAAGCAGACCCGGTGTCCCACCTCCCAAATAGAGGGTATCGAATGACAGGCCCGCGTACGCCCTGGCTTCGATCAGAACAGCATCAATGTAGGGATCGATGAGGTCCTGTCGATCTGCCAGAGAGTAAAAATCACAATAGGCGCACTTTCTGGCGCAGAAGGGGACGTGAACGTAGAGCCCCCTCACCTATCCTCTTCGAGATTGAGCAGTGAGAGGAAGGCCTCCTGGGGCACCTCCACCGAGCCGACCATCTTCATCCGTTTCTTGCCCTCTTTTTGCTTGTCCAGGAGTTTTCTCTTGCGTGTCACATCGCCGCCATAGCACTTGGCCAGGACATCCTTCCTGATTGGAGCGATATCCTCCCTGGCCACGATATTCCCGCCGATGGCTGCCTGAAGGGGCACCTTGAACTGCTGCCTGGGGATGAGCTTCCTCAGCTTGTGGACCAGCGCCCTGCCTCTGGCGACAGCACTCTCACGGATGGCAATATAGGAAAAGGCGTCGACCGCCTCGCCATTGACCAGAATGTCCACCTTAACCAGGTCGCCCGGGCGATATCCGATGAACTCATAATCCATGCTGGCATACCCCCGGCTCACGCTTTTCAACCGGTCGTAGTAGTCAGCAATGATCTCCACCAGCGGGAAATCATAGGTCAGGATGACCCTCCTCTGGTCAGGGTGCTCCAGGCCCACCAGTGTTCCCCGCTTGACGTTGGAGAGTTCCATACACGGCCCCACGAAATCGGTGGGAACTACGATATGAGCCCGGATAATGGGTTCCTCTATATGAGCGATCTCCTGAGGAGTGGGAAACTTCGACGGGTTGTCAATCATGAGGACATCGCCTTTGGTGGTCACTACTTTATAGACTACCGACGGCATGGTGGCAATCAGATCCTGATCATATTCCCGCCGCAGCCTCTCGATGGTGATCTCCATGTGCAGCATGCCCAGAAAACCCACGCGGAAGCCATGGCCCAATGCTGCAGAGCTTTCCTTCTCATACACAATGGACGAGTCGTTGAGCTGGAACTTCTCCAGCGCCATCATGAGCTTTTCGTAGTCATTGGTGTTGATCGGATATAGCCCGCAGAAGACCATAGCCTGCAAGCGCCGGAAGCCCGGGATGACAGGGGTTTCAGGGTGCTCCGGCGATATGATGGTGTCGCCAACATGGATTTCCGCAACATCCCTGATCATGGCACTCAGATAGCCCACATCGCCAGCCACAAGCCGGTCACACGGCTTGACCTGGAGGGTGAAGTAACCCACCTCCCCCACCTCAAAGGTTTTGCCGGTGTATTTGATCATGATCCTGTCACCAGGGGTAACGCTGCCGGAAAAGACGCGGATATGCATAATGACACCACGGTAGGCATCATAATGAGAATCGAAGATGAGGCAACTTAGAGGCGCATCTCCATCACCCTCTGGAGGCGGGATTCTGGAAACAATAGCCTCCAGCAGTTCCGGCACGCCGCTTCCCGTCTTGGCTGAAACCAGAAGCGTATCATCAGCATGCAGACCCAGCATTTCTTCAATCTGGAGACGGCAATCGTCAATCATGGCATTGGGAAGATCGATCTTATTAATCACAGGGATTATCTCCAGACCAGCGTCAACCGCAAAGTAGGCATTGCCGATGGTCTGCGCTTCCACACCCTGGGAGGCATCCACCAGCAGGACTGCGCCTTCACAGGCCTTGAGACTTCGGGAGACCTCATAGTTGAAGTCGATATGACCGGGAGTATCGATAAGGTTCAGAATGTAGTCTTCACCACTGCGTGATCTGTAGGGTATCCTGACTGGCTTGGCTTTGATGGTAATGCCGCGTTCGCGCTCCAGGTCCATGCTGTCCAGAATCTGTTCATTTCCAGAGGTATGGATAACGTCGGTCAGTTCCAGTATGCGATCAGCCAGGCTGGACTTGCCATGATCGATGTGGGCGATGATACAGAAGTTGCGTACGTTTCTCATAGTCTATGAAGATGGAATGGACAGGTGCTTCCCCTGGAAGATCGACGGGGGAGAGGGCTGCGGTAGACTATCATGCGGATTAGGAGCGATCGACAACAAACCTATTGACCAGATCCACAGTCCCGACCACATTAAGCTTCTTAAAGAGGAACGAAAAGTGATTTTCGAGTGTTTCCCCGATCCCTGCGATGCTGCCTTCAGGGATGGCCCAGATTTCTTTCTTGAAATCCCCGAAGGCTTTCTTTCGGGTCTTGTACAGGAACTGCTCGTTGGTCTCCCCTGACTTTCTCTCATTGCTATAGTTGTTCAGGAGGTGATTATTAATACTGCCCAACAGCTCTTTGGGGAAATGAGGGCTATCATAGATGGTATTCTGAAATCCCGTAGCCAGATGCACCTCAGCCGTGCCAGCCTGCGGGAAAAGGCCAAATGCCTCGTCAGGAAGAGTGGAGGCCCCGTGCTGTACAGCCCCGGCCATGCCATACTCCTCTCGTGCCACCTTAGACAACTTCTCCAGGGTCTTAAAATCTAGTTCAACTCTGGCAATAGATCCATCAGGCAAGACCACGCCGCCATGAGTGGTACCGGTTTGGACACTGATCTTGGAGATGCCCTTGACATTCGAGCCTAGAAGCTGGCGATACCCGGCCACGAACGCCCTGAGGTCTTCCACCGTGCTGTTTCTACCTCCGACCTCCCCGATCTCACCGCCGACAGAGACAGTCACCCCTTTGGGCTCGATGCTGCGTATGAACCTGGTCATATTAGCCGTGACGAGGTAATTCCTCTCCTGTTGCTTGTCAAGGCCCTGCTGCTCCAAGTCCACCAGGGTAGAGGCATCCACATCGATGTTCAAAAATCCGGCATCCACTGACTCCCGTATCAGATCCTCAATAGCCTTCAGTTCTTTTCCTGGCTCTGAGCCATACTTGCCAGCATTGACCTGGAAATGATCGCCCTGAAGAAACACCGGCCCCCTGAACCCCTCTTTAACAGCGGCAGCCAGCACACAGACAGCGTATTCTCCAGGTTTCTGTTTGGTATAGCCTATCTCGGAACGGGCAATCTCAAAGATAAAGGCCCCAACCTTGTGCTTTGAAGCAGCCCTGAAGACCGCTCTGGCTACCTGATAGGTAAGGCCACGGATGTTTATCGCCGGGACCGTAATGCCCTGGTAAAGCCCCCTGCCCGCAGCTTCATACAGACCTTGAATGCTGGCCGGGAAGATTCCCAGAGCGGAGGCCTGTTTACGTATCTCCCAACGATGTTCCTCCCTGATCTCCTCTTCAGGTGCAAAGACAGCCCTCTCCACTAGAGTATCAATGTTCTTAGAAGTGATGGACATCTCTTTCTCCAATCTTGGGGGCACGCTGTATCCCGCCCACCAAGTCCTTCTCAGCAGGCCTGGAATCCCCGGGCATCGGGACACTAACCAGCAAGAATGGCCCTACGACCATTGTACCGCTCAGTATCATATTGTGTCTTCACATCCACCAGACTCAGTTTCCCCAAAACATCTTTGATCGGGACAGAGGTGATCCGGCCATTTTTGTAGCTCACCATCTTCCCAAAGTCTTTCCTCTCAATTAGATCAACGGCCGCAATGCCGAAATATCTGCCCATTCTCCGATCATAGGCACAAGGAGCACCACCGCGCTGCAGGTGGCTGAGGACAATGCTTCTTGTTTCCAGTTTGGTAGCACTGGTAATTTCATTGGCCAGGAACTCACCGATGCCGCCCAGGATCTTATGGCCAAAACCGTCTTCCCCAGCCTCTCTGACAAACTCGGAGCCTCCTGCCGGCTTGGCGCCCTCTGCCGCCACAATAATCTCATATCTGGCACCCTGCCTTCTTCCCTCCAGAACCAGCTCATTCACCTTCTCAATAGAGAAGTCATACTCCGGGATCAGTATGATAAATGCCCCACTGGATTCGCCGCCTTCCAGAGCCAACCAGCCAGCAGTCCTCCCCATAGTCTCGACTACAAACATCCTCTTATGAGAACCAGCCGTAGTCCGCAACCTGTCAATCTCCTCTGTGATCACGCTCAGTGCCGTCTCAAATCCCAGCGTATAGTCAGTTCCCCAGAGGTCCTTATCAATAGTCTTGGGGATGCCCACAACATTCACACCCTGCCGGGCCAATTTGGAGGCTACTCCCAGAGTATCATCACCGCCAATAGTTACCAGGGCCTCAAGCCCAAGTTTATCGATGTTATCCAACACCTTCTTTGACTGATCATCCTTTGGATTGCAGGGGTTTGTTCGTGAAGTTCCCAGCATGGTCCCGCCCAGTCTATCCCAGGTCCGCACCACATTCTGATCCAGAGGCACGAGGTATTCCTGCAAATCTCCACGTGAAGGGTCAGCGTAGATCAGCCCCTTCCATCCATCCCGGATACCAATAACCTCGTACTGGACGCCTCTTTCCCGCTGCAGTCGGTCATCCAGTGCGGTTTTGACCACCCACTTCATGGCCGGGTTGATCCCGGCGCAGTCGCCCCCGCCCGTGAGAAGCCCTATCCTGCTCTTTTTCATCGTATCAGCTAGATTCTAGGGTTACCTATCTCCAATGTCAACATGAACCGCAGTATTCCCGTTCTCTGCTCAAACGGCAAATGCACAAGCAAGGCTGGTTGATTTGTGGGTCACCGTATGCCCTGCAGGTGTTGGAGACAAAAGTCGCATACATATACCATTGACTATCTTAGAATAGCTACGGTTACAAAGGGGATGACAAATGACACGAGAAGCAGCGACAATATCTAGAAATCATGTGGTACAAGAACGCCCAACGAATGCGGTATGTCAGCATTACTGGGTGATTGGCATGGCCAGGGACGCTGTAAGTGATGGCATATGTCAGTTATGTGGCGCCCACAAGGAGTTCAAGAACTACCTGCCTGATTGCCTGGCAGGTATGGACAAGGAGAAGTACGAGGAATGGCTGGCCAGGCACAGCTCTGCCAAAAGAGGGAAGGGACCCAAGCGGGATATCCTGACTGATACCGGGCAAGGTGAATGAAATGATGCAGGCAACAAGAGAACGCCCTGAGACGCAACGGAGATGGTCCAGGTGGTATCCCAAGAAACATGACGACCTGGTGATTGAACGTTGGGCTCAGGCATGTAGTAAGATAAATAATGACTGCCGCGGCTGCGAGTTCCATGATGGTTGTCAGGACCTTGCAGACAGGTTGATTGGCTGCATGAATGTGCAATCGCCAGCCAGCTACAAAAGGAAGAGGGCCTTGAGTCTGAATAGAACCATTCACAGCTAGAAAAAGGCGATGAGCAAGCGGTTAGATGAGAAGCGGGGAGCTCCGGGCATGGTAAAATCAGTAGTTGAGGATTCCCTGGATGTCCATTTGGAATTTCAACCGTGAACACCATGTCGTCACATATGACATAGCTACGGAGTATTGAGAATATGGACTATAAAGATTACTACAAGATTATGGGCGTGGATAAGAAGGCCACAGCCAAAGAAATAAAGCAAGTTTATCGCAAGCTGGCACGTAAGTATCATCCCGATATCAACCCGGGGAACAAAGAGGCCGAGGCGAAGTTCAAGGAAATCAACGAGGCCAATGAGGTGCTGGGTGACGAGGGGAAACGGAAGAAATACGACGAGCTAGGCGCGAACTGGAAACACTATGAGCAGTGGCAGCAGGCAGGTGGTGAGGCCAGCGGCCAACCCTTCGACTGGCGCCAATACGGGTTTGCCCCCGGATCAGGCAAGACCAGTAGCTATCAGGCCAGAACTATGACAGAGGAAGATTTCTCGAGCTTCTTCTACAACTTCTTCGGTGGTGAGGAACCTGACATGGGGACCAGACAGCGCTTCCGGACTGCCTCCCGATCTCGCAAAGGTCAGGACTTTGAGCAGCCGATAGATATAAGCCTGGAGGAAGCCTTCCACGGCACAAATAGAGTTCTCCAGATGGAGGATGCGAGCGGCAGAGTCCGTCGTCTGGAGGCTAAGATCCCCGCCGGAGTACAAGACGGCTCCAGAGTGCGGCTGGCAGGGCAGGGAGGGTCGGGCATGGGCGGAGGGCCGGCTGGTGATTTGTACCTCGTAGTGCATATTTCCCATCACCATCTCTTTGAGCAAAAGGAGGGCAACCTCTATCTCAAACTGGATATCCCTCTAACCACTGCTGTCCTGGGGGGAGAAGTCGATGTACCCACTCCCAACGGCAGAGTGATGTTAAAAGTTCCTCCCGAAACACAGAATGGCCGGGTATTTCGCTTGAGAGGGAAAGGGATGCCCAGGCTGGAGACGCCCCAGCAACACGGTGATTTATTTGCCGAGGTCAAGGTGATTCTGCCAGAGCGACTTTCAGAGCAAGAGCGAAAGCTGTTCGAAGAATTCTCCAGACTGCGCCCGGCATCCGGCAAGTAATTCACCAAGAACCAGGATATTCATACAAACCGCATCAAATCATCAAGGAGGGCAGAATGAACGTTGTACTCTACATCACCCAGACCTGACCCTACTGTCACCAGGCGAGAGAGTTTCTTTCGCAAAAAGGAGTCAAGTTCACCGAGCACGATGTATCCCTCGATAGGGCTGCTGCAAAAGAGATGATTGAGAAAACAGGGCAAAGAGGAGTTCCGGTGATCACGATAGATGACCAGGTGGTCATCGGCTTCGACCGCACTCGTCTGGAGCAACTGCTGGCCGGGAAAGGCGACGGTCAGCACCTCTCCCTCGGGCTACAGGCAGCTGATGCCAGCAAGATAGCTCAAAAGGTGGGAGCTGTACCTATATTCGGAGCCTTCGTAGGCACGGTGAAGCCCGGCTCGGCGGGGGAGAGGGCAGGGCTGCAAAAGGGTGACGTGATCACCGAAATCAACCTGCGTCGCATCAATAATGTCGATGACCTGGAGAAGGCAGTGTCCGGACTATCACCAGGCAGCCGGATATCAGTTGTCTTTCTCAGAGGGGAGAAGGAACTCCACGCCGAAACTGTGCTCTGAGCACGAGAAAGTCATCCGTGCGGGAAAGTCCCTCCATATATTTGCGCTAAATAGAGGCGAGAGCGCACGCTCTCGCCTCTATCAATTGGCAGAATGTTGACAAGCACAATCGAACTATTAGCCTTACCAGGTTAGCTACTTTTTCTTCTTCTCTGGTTCGATAGTGTACTCCCACATGCAATCAATGCCTTCCACCTTCTTGTCGTAGGGGGCATCGTATGGAGGAATTACCAGGGGTCTGCATTTCACATTGGGGATAATCGCCGTGCCGGTCATCCCGAACATGGGGATGTCCCAGTCCCGGCACATAACCCTGACGAACTCCATGTCTCCTTTATCTCTGTAGACACGCATAGCTTTGCATCTTGTGACCTTAACTATGCCCACGGTCGGGCTCTTCAATTCGACCTCGAAGTCGTACAGATACGGGCAGCCACCGGCAGCAGGATGAAACTGAGTTACCTTCAGTATGGCAGCCATATCCTTGGCCTCATGTCCGAGGGCTTGCAAAGTACGCAGGGCTGTCGGCGGGATATTCCTCAGCCATACCTCTTTGTCCAGATCCTGGGCTATTTTCTCTCCATATCTCTTAGCCACAGCGTCATACCAGTGACCATCAATCTGCTGGTAAGCCCTGGCAGCCTGGCCTGCCAGATTCACCAGGGTCTCCTGGTCAAGGTCTTCCAGATGAATAACGGGACGTACCGGGCCACTATAGTCCTTTAATACTCTTGCCATTTACACCACCTTTCTTTCGAGCTCAGCCGTCATGTCTGTCCTGCCCTCAATATTTGCTCTCTTTGCACTCTTCTTGCCGAACCATATGGTACCGGCAGCCTCCAACGCCTGCTCAGTACCCCTACAACACAATAATGATACCTTCGATTCCCCGAACTGTCTATCAGAAAACGCCTACGCCTCATAATGGCATCAGGAACAGGAATGGGACTATAATAAACAACAAAAAAGAGGAGCTGAAGTTGCGAATCGTCCGCTTTGCGGTTCAGGGCAAGGTCAAATATGGTTTACTGGAAGGAACTATCATCCGCAGTCTCCAAGGCAGTCCCTTCGCCCGGTCCAGTGCTCATAACTATTCCCCGAAGCTTGATGGCAATGCACATAGTCTGGACAAGGTGAGACTCCTCACCCCATGCAGTCCCTCAAAGATCGTGTGCCTGGGAGTGAACTACCGCAGCCATGCCGAAGAGACCGGACTGCCCATACCCCCTGTACCGCTCATCTTTCTCAAGCCGTCCACGGCAGTTATCGGCCCTGACGATAAGATTGTACTTCCGTCTCTGCCCAAGCGCCGCGTGGACTACGAAGCGGAGTTGGGCATCGTTATCGGCAGGCGTACAAAGGACATACCACTGGAAAGGGCAAAGGATTGTGTACTGGGCTACACCTGTGTGAACGACGTCTCAGAACGCTACGCTCAGAAGGCAGATGGCCAGTGGACGAGAGCCAAGTGTTTCGACACCTTTGCTCCGATAGGTCCCTGGATCGAGACCGATATTGACCCGGACGACCTCAAGGTAGAGACCCACCTCAATGGCGAGCTTCGTCAGTCGGGCCGCACCAGCGACCTCATATTTGGCGTATCTGAACTGATAAGCTTCATCTCAGGAGTAATGACGCTGCTGCCAGGAGACGTCATCGCCACAGGAACTCCATCAGGCATTGGCCGCATGAATCCAGGCGATGTGGTTGAAGTAAAGATAGAGAAGATCGGAACCCTGAGAAACTTCGTGGTAGACCAGATTCAAGGAGAATCCCCCTGGAAAAGCTGAAGCATCTCTTCCAACCCCTGATGATAGGCCCGATGGAAGTGAAGAACAGGATCGTCATGTCTGCTATGGACCCGGGATTCGGCATCGCTGACAATGGATGCGTGACTGAACAGCTCACCGAATTCCTCGTGGAGAGAGCCCGCAGTCGGCCAGGCATGATCATAACCGGCGCCACACCAGTGCACCCCACCGGCACAGCCGACCCGAAGACCATCAAGATGGTTCCTATCTGGGAAGAAAGAGTCTTGCCCAGCCTGGAACGGATGGTGAGGGCAGTTCATGAGTATGATGTCAAATTCGGAGCTCAGTTAAACCATGCAGGCCTCGCCCACCTGCCCCAGGAGTCCGTGTGCGCCTCTGTGATCCCAGAACTGGCCCAGTTTGGCCTTCCACTGAGAGAGGCCTCCGGAGATGAATTGAAAGAGTATGCCACTGCCTTCGCCACCGCAGCAGAACAATGCTTAACGGTGGGGTTCGACTTCATAGAGATTCATGGCGGACATGGCTACCTCATAAATACCTTCCTCACCCCTTACTACAACCGTAGAACTGACGATTATGGCGGCAGCTTCGAGAACAGGATCAGGTTCCTGCTGGAGGTCATACAGGCTATAAGAGGAAGGATCGGGCACAGAGTCCCTCTGGGCGTGCGGTTAAACGGCGACGATTTTATACCTCAGGGAGCCTGGCGCTTGCCGGAGCTATGCAGATTGGCCCCCATCCTGGAGAAGGAGGGCATCAACTACATCAACATATCGGCCGGGGCCGCTTCGATGGGTACCCTGCACTACACTATCATGCCTATGTATCAGGAGCAGGGGATCTTCGCTCAATTCAGCCAAGAGGTCAAGAAATACGTGTCCATTCCCGTCATAGTCACAGGGCGTATCAAGAGCCCTGTTGTGGCTGAGAGAATAATCAGGGAAGGAAAGGCAGACCTGGTGGTCATGGCCAGGGCACAGATAGCCGACCCAGAGATGGTAGAAAAGGCCAGAAAGGGGGATATCGCCGATATACGCCCCTGCCTGGCAGAGTGTTTGGGGTGTATCGAAGGAATCCTCAGGTATGGGGAGGCAAGCTGCGCTGTAAACGCCAGGGTAGGCAGAGAATACCTCCTGAAGGAGATTGAAGGCGAGAGAAAAGCTGCGTCGAGGAAAGTCCTGGTGGCCGGGGCAGGCTGTGCCGGATTGGAGGCAGCCAGAAGGGCAGCCTTCGCCGGACACGAGGTCATATTGTGCGAGAGCAGGGGCCGGATAGGTGGGCAGCTCAGCCTTGCCGCCCAAATGCCCCAGAGACAGGAAATAGGGGATATCCTCCCCTGGTATGAAAGACAGCTCAACAAAATGGGGGTGGAGATCCGCCTGAACACGCCGGTTAATGAAAGACTGCTGGACCAGATTGGACCTGATGTGCTGGTGATAGCCACCGGCAGCCTGCCCGAAGTACCGCTGGGGTTCGTCGACGGCCTGGGAAACATCAAGGATATCGAACCGGTGATGGTGGATGACCTCATAGAGGAAGAGCGATTAACAGGAGACAACGTTCTCATTGTCGGGGGCGATCAGATCGGCCTGCAAGCAGCAGACTATCTGTCAGAAAAGGGCAAGGCGGTCTATGTGGTAGAGAGAGAGGCACACTTCGCCGAGAAAATGGCTTCCAGTGACAGACGCTTCCTCATCGGAAGATTAATAGATAAGGGTGTGAAACGGTACAAAAACGTCGAGAAGGTCGAGGTCCTGCCCAACGATGAGGTCTGGATGGTCAGTGGCGGCAAGAGGGAGAGGCTGCCGCATATCGATACCATTGTTCTGGCCAGTGATAGACGTCCAAATGCGTTCCTGGCTGAAGTGGCGGAGAGGAAAGGCATTGTAACTCACACAATAGGAGACGCCAGCGGCGTTGCTGGTGAAGGACAGGGCACAGTTATGGCCGCCATCACCGCCGGATACGATGCCGGACGCCAGATTTAGCCGTCTTTGCTTTGATCAATCCCACGGGAGCCTGCCACTAAACTAATCACCATGCCTATCCCAAACGCAGCAAGGCGCACATTCCTTACAGACAACGAATTTGAAACCCTCTTTGGGGCACAGGCGGCTGAAGCCACCAGGATGCTGGGCAAGTACGCTGCAGAGATATGCAGGACCTGTCACGGGCAGTGCTGCCGGAGAATTGGATGCGAATTCTATTCCGACAGATTCGATGCCTGCCCGATCTACGAATACCGCCCCGCAAAATGCAGGCTCTACCACTGTGAAAAGATTCTGGAGAATGAACTGCTGACCGAGGAAGAACGAGAATTGCTCAACAGGCCAGCAAAGGAACTGTCGGAGTCCCTGAAGCAGGGCTGGGGGCTGGGAATATTTATCGAACCCCCAATCAAGGTGGGACAGAAAAGCTGGCTGACCACGCTCGGCATAGAAGACCAGGTAGCCAGGATTATCCAATCCCTCGGCGATAATCAGATAAGCCCCAGCTCAGCCAGAACCAGGTTAAGAAAACTGGTTCAGCAGCGCAGGAGCCCTGACTGCTGAACCAGCAGGGGTTGAAAGAAGTCCTCTATTTATTCAATCAGTGAATGATAGATGACGGCCCAGTCAGGATCTCAGGGATAAACTCCTGAGGTTTCACCATCTCCATTGCCATGGCTCCCAGCCCACACTTGAGGACACAAATGCCACAGCCAACACATTTCTCAGTATTGATAACGGCCTTCGCTGTGTTGAAGCCGCGGGGCTTCTTCATCTCAATAGCGCCAAAAAAGCACCAGGGCACACATTCCTCACAGCCATTGCAGGCCTTGTTATCCACCTTAACCAGGAAACGGCTGGGGGCAAGAGCCGGGGCTACCTTGCCAGCCCGAATAATGGGGTTCAGTACCAGACAGGCATCGCCACAGCAGTAGCAGATAAACTCCAAACCCTCCATGACGGACATATTGGTCACTGTGGGCACCAATCCCGCCTCGGTAGCGGAATAGTGAATGGTCATGGCCTCATCGACGGAAACCTTCTTCCCACTGCCCCGGTACAGATCATATTCTGCCCTCCGTCCAAACTGCGTGCAGGTGAACACCGGGTGTTTACACGCCGCCTTATCCACCATCTGGGCCCCCACCCGGCAGCAGCAGCGGCGTATGCTGATCAGGTCTTTATGAGCCTTGATTATCTCCTCAGCACTCTCACAAGGCAAAAGCCTTACACCCGCCGGCGCAGTCTTCATGGGCAGAATTACCCTGAGGGCAGGAGTAGGCAGCGTGGTGAGCCCATTCACTATCTCGCGCCACCAGCCAGCCTCATAGAAATCCATCCAGAGTTTGCCGATCCCGGCCGGAATGTACTTCGGGTCACTGGCCAGTATATTGTCATGAAGTGTTCCCAGATCACGAGGGAAGCGGGACCCTTTCCTTGATGACACTACCAGGCCCCTTCGTGCCAGCAGGTGAATCTTCTCCTCAACAGCCTTCTCGCTCATATTGAATTTGGCCGCCAAGTCTGCATTCAGTGCCGGTAGTTCAAAAAGAAAACGGGCCTCCTCCGGCGTCATGGCTGCTTCCAGTATCCTGTGCAGCAACTCTGAATCAGCGTGCCCACCCCTCTCCGCCAGCTTGATATAGGCCTCATTGGTTGCCATAACTTCAATTCCCCCTTTCGATAATCGCGCTTAAGTCAGCCTTCACCCTTGCTTTTCTGACGATGCATGCATGTTCGCCGTGAGCTTCAAACTCTTGGATTCCCCTCTATCCCACCTCTCCTGAAAGACGTGCCTGTACCCGGTGGATTTTATCTTCCACTTTCCGTTCACCTTCGCATACTCATCCTGATAGAAGGCAGCCGCTCTCTCGCCGCGGTTCCTTTTACAGTCAACGAGATAGTCCTCCAGGGCCCAAGTGCCTCTGGCCGTCGTCTCACTGGTCAATTCGATCTCCGGGTGGTGCCCGTGATGAAACGTGATCTGTGTCTGGCCCAGGGCCCCGCTGAGAAACTCGATGATCGCAGATACGCCCTGGAACTGATATTTCCCATCGGAATAGCTGGTGACTGCATCTTCCGTGAAACACTCCGCCAGCTCATTCCATCTTTTGGTGTCCAGACAGCGGAAGTACTTGTACTTCAGCTCTCTGATGGACTCAATATCCTCCCTGGCAGCTATGATACGCTCCAGTCTCTCTATTCTGGCTTCCAAATTCTTCATATCGGCCACGATAGCCCCCTTTCCTGTCACATCATGAGCATGACCTGTGACTACTTCGGTTTCGCCGCTCCCCGGGCCATGTGCCTGGCAGCAACATAGCCGAAGATCATGCTCTTGCCCTGGGCCGCACCGCTGTCGTAGTGGTGCCCCAATGGCAGCATAGCCTGCGTATTGCTGGTACAGTACAAGCCGGGTATGACACTCCCTCGAACGTCGATCACCTGGGCATCACTGTTGGTTATCAATCCTCCCAGGTTACCCGCTGTGGTCAAGCCCAACTTGACACCATAGAATGGCGGTTTCTCCAGCGGACCCAGGACAGAGGCTGCCCCACGGCCGGGGAACACGGCTTCGCCCCACTGAAGGTCGAAGGTGCTCTCTCCACGATGGAAGTCGGGGTCCTTCCCCTCTTTGGCAAATTTGTTGAATCGCGCTACAGTCTCCACCAGATTATCGGCTGGAATGCCCAGCGCATTGGCCAGATCCGGCAGTGTCTCACCGCGCTTCATCCACTCGGCAATTTCAGTGCCTCTCTTCAGGTTCATCACCGGCATATAATCCCTGAAGGCCTGATCACATATCCAGAATATCGGCCAGTTCGCAAACTCCCCGCTGATTCGATCATAGACGAGGAAGGATCTGCCCATATCCGGATAGAAGGACTCATCACAGCAGCGCTTGCCAAAGCGGTTCACCATGATCATATTCGGATAGCCATAGATGAAAGGGCGGTAGAACGGCTTGCCCCCCTCTACGACTTCGCCGGGAAGATTGAACCCGGGCTGGAAGATACTATGATCCATGAGTGCAACGGCAGCGCCAACCTCCATTCCCATAATATGACCGTCTCCCTCGTTGGAAGGTGCCGTGTAGGCATGCAAGGGTGGAGAGTAGATGAATCTCTTGTTCATTTCCTCATTCCACTCAAAGCCGCCGGTGGCCAGCAGAACTCCCTTCTTGCCCTTCACATAGAAGTCACGTCCGCCGCGCTCTGCCAGCAATCCGATTACTCTACCATCATGGACTATCAACTCTTTGCCCCGAACATTGGTGAGTATCTCGATACCCCGGTCGACACAGCCTAGAACGAGACTGCCTATGAGGGCCCTCCCCTGGACCCAGGGAGGACGCGGCCCGATAAGATATTTGACCGGGTCCTTACGTACCCTGGCAACTATAGGATGAGCCTTCTCCGCCTGCTCCAGTATCGGCGGCATGATCTTGGGATCAGGCCAGATCTTGCGTCCCATGCATTTCCCGCCGGGGACATCCGCACAATATTCGGTGCGACTGGCATCGGTTTCCACCGCCATCTTCAAAGGGGTGTGTTCCTCCACATAGCGAACCATCTCCGCACCGTTATCCAGATAGGCAGCCAGAAGCGCCTCATCATGGTGTCCCATGCTCACCCGGCGGATATACATCAGTGCTTCATCGCGGGAATCGCTGATGCCGTCCGCCAGCATGTGCTGGTTGAACGGTATCCAGATGACGCCTCCCGAAAGGGCAGTGCCTCCGCCAAGGACATCTGCCTTTTCCAGAACTACAGTCTTGAGACCCAGGTCATGGCCCATGATGGCAGCAGTGAGCCCGCCGGTGCTCGATCCAGCCGCCACCAGATCCACTTCCAAGTCCCATCTGTCAGGAATCTTGACATGCTTGATCATCGGTCAAACCTCCATCCCGAAATTAGGAAGGCAGGCCTACTATGGGTAGATCCAGCCTGCAAGGTGAGTTCACTTAGACTAGAAATATGGTATCACCGCACGCTACATTTATCAAAACAATTTGGAATCGGTTGACAGCCTTAAGCTCTGCAAAGAGTCCGCTGGTGGGGCCATCCCAGGTGCGCAGCGGCTCTGCCTCCTGGCCGACTAGGCCGTCAGTTTCAGTTCGGGATGGCGTGCTGCAATCATCTGACGCATCCCCTCCCGCCATTGCACCCGGCAATCGCCAACCAACTCTCTGCGGCGGGTGTTATCAGTCACTGTCTGTCTGACGGCATCACGGATGCGCTGAAACTTGGGGTTCAGTCCTGCAATCTCTCCCATGTAACCGCAGTAGGTCTCCACATCCACCGGATCGTCTCCTCCCCAATTGACGATCGTGGCCGGAACGCTCGCCGCGGCGAGCAATCCTGCAATCTGGGCATTGATATCATCCTGGTGAATGGGACTGCACACCGAAGGCCGATCTGCCAAAATCGGGATTGGCTTATCAGCCAGCATCGAATCGAACTGGTATGCAGGTAACCCTCCGTTTGGCCCATAAGAAACATTCATCCTTGCAATTGTGGTAGGCAGATTCCACAGGCGCGCCGCAAATCTTGCCACCGCTTCCTGCGCCGTCTTCGAGACGGCATACGTAGGAGATTGTGGCAGTGGGTCCCCGCATAGTGGGTCTGACTCCTTGACCGGGTGGTAAGGATCTTCCGGCAGGCCATAGATTGAGCAGGTTGACATGCTAAAGAAGGCGCGTGCCTTGCGACAATGGCTCATCAGGAGACCCGTCCCCTCGGCATTAACGCTCAAGGCGCGGTCGAAGTTGGGCTTGCCTCCTATGAAGGCAGCAAGATGAATAACGCAAGTGAAGTCATCTGGCAGTTCGTGAAAATCCGGATTGGACAGGTCCACGGCGCGCGTGATGATTCCCAACGCCTCCAGCCGCTGCCGCTTGGCCTGGTCCTTGAACCGCGCGATCCCCCAGACCTCATTGTTCCTGGCAAGCTCTACAGCCAAGGGAAAGGCAATCTGACCCGTGGGGCCAGTGATCAGGATTTTCTCATTCTGAATCGTTTTCATCCCTCCATTCCTCCGTCAGCCTGAATTCAGGACGTGCGTGACCATACCATATCCAGGCAATACCTATTTGGCAACAATACCTTGTCTTCCTTCAGCAATCTGGTGTCAGCTCTAATCGCGTAATCGCATTCCCCATGCACAGAAGACCGTGGTGGACATCTCTGCCCATTCTCTGAAGGTTCATAGCTGGCTCCCCGCTACTGTCTTACCAGCCTCCTGCGAATGAAGTAGGCCAGAATACCTGCTCCCAAGACTGCCCCAATGCCAACAACAATCCAAATCCACCCCGCAAGGCTTTCGCTGGGAGTCTTTGCCAGGATAGCCCACTGGCTGAGGTGGGAGGTGGTGGTACTCAGCGTCATCTCAGTGGTATCGACGGTGGTAGGCAGTGTCACCCACTCCCCTGCAGCCTCATCCCAGTAGGCCAGAACCAGGTTGTTGGGGTCGTCTCCTGCCGCAGTTACATCTTCGTCTGTGTATTTGACCGTGATGGTGATCGGCTCAGCAAAAGTGGTCATGGCAACGCCATCAACACCAATAACCTCTACCCTAAAGCAGGTGTTGCCTACTCTAAACCCCTGAGGAGCAGTGGCAGCAGAGGAGGCTGGCAGTTGTTTGATAGTGACCGTGGCTGTGTCGCCGAGGCACCCAGCGGGGAATTCAGTGGCGATTTGGCCGTCAGTCGTTTCAACTCTGCCTCCCTGAGCAGTGACGTCCTCCTGTGTCGCCGCTTTAATTATGGTGATGTAGTTGGTCTTCGTCTCAGTATCAGTCTTGCCGTCAGCATCAGTCACTTTAAGTGAGACGGTGTAAGTGCCTGAACTGGCATAGGAATGAGTTGGGTTCTGGTCGGTGCTGTCAACAGTGCCATCATTGTTGAAGTCCCAGGCATAGATCAAAGGTGGTTTCCCACCTGAACAGAGACTGGTGAAGGCGATCACCTGGCTTGGCAGACATTCAGTAGGTGCAGCAGAGAAATCAGCTACAGGCAAGGTGTAGGCAGCTATCCCATTGCTTGTTCCCATCGAACTCCAGCTCCCGGCGTTGTTCTTTGCTTTCACAGAGATGTAGTAGGTAGCCCCCCAGGTCAAGCTGAGGCCGGTACTGGTGACCTCGGTGTTCGTTCCGGCTGAAGTCCAGCCGACGACGTCAGTGTCACCCGCTGAGGTCCCTACGGCATATTGATATTCGGCGATGCCGGACTCAGGGTCAGACGAGCTCCAGGCAGCATGGAGCTGGGTAGGATTGCTTGTCGTATCCCCGTCATCGGTGACTACGGGAGTGGTCGGTGGTGTTGGGTCTGAAACGGTTATTCCATTGCTCACCCCGATTTCGCTCCAAAGGCCATGCCCGTTCTTGGTGTTGACCGCAAAGTAGTA
The DNA here is from genome assembly GCA_026389585.1 of Chloroflexota bacterium. Classification (NCBI taxonomy): domain Bacteria; kingdom Bacillati; phylum Chloroflexota; species Chloroflexota bacterium. The sequence continues at coordinate 33,395 of JAPLHP010000035.1, forward strand.
GGAGGTTCCCCAAGTCAGGCTGAGACCGGTCCTGGTGACCTCGGTGTTCGTTTCGGCTGAAGTCCAGCCAACCACATCGGTCCCTCCCGCTGAAGTGCCGATAGCGTACTGATACTCAGCGATGCCTGATTCGCTATCAGATGAACTCCACAAGGCGTGAAGTTGGGTGGTGCTGGTGGTATTTGCTCCATCGTCTGTCACGACTGGAGTGGTCGGGGCAGTGCTATCAGAGATGGTTATCCCGTTGCTTGTTCCGACGGAACTCCAGCCTCCAGTCCCGTTCTTGGCTTTGACACTAAAGTAATAGGTGGTCCCGACATTTAGGCTCAAGCCACTGTGGGTTACCTCGGTGGATGTTCCGGCAGAAGTCCAATCCACCACGTCAGTGCCTCCTGCTGAGGTCCCTATGGCATATTGATATTCGGCGATGCCTGATTCTGGATCCGATGAGTTCCATGCAGCGTGAAGTTGTGTCTTGCTCGTGGTCCAATCTCCATCGTCTGCAACCGTGGGGGTTGTGGGTGGACTGTAGTCATACAGAGTGGTGAAAGAGGTGGGTGATGACCACCTCGACCACGCACCGTGGTTGTCCTGATACCTAACCCTCCAGCCATAGAAGGTACCAAAGCTCAGTCTTCCAGTAGGAACGATGACTTGAGTAAGATTGACATTATCTGTACCGCTGTCAAAGGCTGGCGCTGGCCAATCCGGGTAGCCCATGTAGTTACTTGGCCAAAGGGCGACCTGCCATTGAGACGCTGCATGTGCATCGCCCGAGTCAGCATCGGAGAACGGGGACGACTGAAGGGTAGGAGTAGCAGTTATGTTGTAGGCTCCACTGCTGGGGGCAATGTTGGTGGGTTGATAAGGGAAAGAGGTAAGTGGTGCTGAACCGGTGCGACTGGGGTTGTAGTCCACAATCCCCAGGCTGGCATGGTCATACCAGTCCCAAATGTGGCTCTGAATGGTGACCTCGTCAACCGTACCCCACCAGTTAGAGGTGGCATCAACGTGCGGCGAGCCTTGCGCGTTGGCATCATAGACATCGTAAGGAGTATTACCATGGATGTTGTTGAAGTTGAGGACAGGCTGCCCTGAGACGTAGACACCACCGCCTTTGCCATTGCCCGAAGTCATTGAGTTACTTATGATGTCGTTGTAGCCAAGGAAGACGACATTGCCGTAGCTGTAGATTCCCCCGCCTTCAGAAGAGGCCGCGTTGTAGGAGACGGTATTGCCACTGATCTCTATATATGCACTGCTGTAGGTATAGGTGTAGATCCCACCACCGGAATACTGAGCCACGTTCCCAGAGATACTGTTACCACTAATGACAACCGTGCTGTCGTAGGCACAGATTCCGCCACCAGAGCCCTGAGTCGAGTTCCCAGAGATATTGTTACCGCTAATGGTGGCTGTGCTATTACTCGAAATAGTAATCCCACTACTTGTGTTGCCAGAGATGGTATTGCCACTGATGGTCACCGTACCTTCGCCTGAATAGATTCCGCCACCAGAATTGGTAGAGACCGTATTGCCGGTAATGACTGCTGTGCCGCCGCTGGACTGGACTCCGATGCCCGAGTTACTGGCAACTGTATTGCCGATGATGCCGACTATGCCCCTATAAGATAATATCCCGTTGGCGGAGTTGCCGGAGACGGTGTTGTTTGTGATAATGCATGTGCCGTATTTGGCGTCCCAACTATAGTTCCAACCAGCGTAGATGCCATGTCCTGCGTTACCGGTGACGGTATTGTTGACTATCCGCGGGAGGCCGTTGACCGCCGCTGCACTATAAATGTACTCGCCTTCTACATAGATTCCAGAAGAGGCGTTGTTTCTGACTGTGCAGTGATCGATAAATGGGGAAGACTTTACGATCTTTAGTGCTGGAAGGTTGCTGTTGCCCCCGTATTCTACAGCGCAATACTGCATAATGCTACCGCTGACATAGTTCCCAGATCCATCGTAAACAGCGTCAACGCTGCTGTCCATGAAGAGTATGTTCACCCAATCTCCAGGTGCTGGAGATGGCTGGTCTGAGGTGAATACTATTGGCTCTGAAACGGTCCCTCTGGCGATCAACTGGCCTTCAACCTGCATGCCCCTTGCTGAAATGAACTTGACTACCACACCTTGTTCGATGGTGAGGGTGACTCCTGGTGAGATCAGTGCTCCGCTACCAACGATGTACGGGCTGTTTGCCTTGGTCCAGGTTGTGTCAGAGGTGATCTGGCCGCCAACAGTGGTGTCGGCGGTGACTGGTTGTGAGGTCACCACGGGCATGACCAAGGATGTCAGCAGAGCGATCACAACAAAGGCAATCAGGATCGTGACCAGTTTCACACGTTGCTTCATTTTGGCCTCCTTTAGCTTGGCACTAACAACAGATGTCTCACTCAGGAAAATGCTCAGATCGGATTCGGCTACATTCCTATTTCGACACAGCCGGCTTGCGGCTCAGCCTTCTCCCCATCAGGACAACACCCACGACGACAGCCACCGCTCCTGCACCAACAGCGATCCAAATCCATGAGGGCAGCCCTTCTTCTTTTGCGGTAGCTGATAGAAACTCCTCATGAGTAAGCTCAGCATCGGCGGCTAAACTCGTGTCAATAGCGCCGTCACCATCGGAATCTATGTCGAGAGTCGCCCCTTGCTCGCCCTGCGATAGTGCACTCCAGTCGACGGCGTAGTGATGCACTGCTCCAAGTGCTATGGGAATATCGGTAGCATTGAAGGTGCTAGTTGTTCCACCCAGTACCCAAGTCACCTCAAGTCCGTATGTTCCTTCGCCAGTGCCCACGACTTCATAGTGGTAGGTGTCTTGAGGGCAGAAGATGACCACTGTCTCGTCACAGTACATCGATTGTGGTATCTGGCACTCTATGGCACCATTAACCACTCCTACGACTTGCCCAACGGAGTCGTACACCCTCAACTCACCAGGGCTATGTAGCTGCACCTCCAGGGTACTGACCATACTCTGCGTCTTGTCCACAACAGCCTTCACGGTGTTTGTCACAACGCTCTCAGCAATAGTTGGCACGGCTTCCTTCACGATTCTAGAGATGGCCCATTGAAACTCCTGGCTGGCCACCAGCCTGCTCAATTCGGGGAAGATCAACTTCCCTGTCCGGTTTGCCATCCAATCGGACAGCGTTTTGCCTCCCAGCTTCTCGAACGGCATCTTGTTAAACACGGCCTCAATCGCCTGCTCTATTACGAAGTTCTTGACTGCTTCATCTTCACCACTCAGGTAGGAGTCGAGACCGAAATCTACTGCATCATAAAAGACGTCTGCCAACTTGGCAGCCTCCGGGTTGACGAAGGTCAACCCGAACTTCACGGAAGCCTGACAGCCATCCTCTATTCCCTGAGCAATAGTTTCTCCTGCATCCAGATTCCCTAGGAAGACCTCATTCGCTGCCTGGAAGTTCATATTTGAGAGTCTTTCATAGGTCTCAGACTTGCGTAGATACTCCTGGGCACGGCCCAAGTTTCCATTCTTCACTGCCCTTCGCGCTTCGATCAGCGCGTTGACTCTCAAACCATCGTAGTTGATGCCACCAAGGTAGAAGTCGTAGTACATGTCCTTCAGATTCGTTCGCGTTATCCACGATGTAAAGTCGGTCCAGACCGCAGTCACACCCTCCGGGAACGATTCGGCGTTCAGAAGATTGGAAGGATAGGTAACCTGCTGCTGCAAACGGCGATTTACTATGTCCTCCAAATCCTTGAGCTCATACGCTGTCAGATCAGGTTGCCATTCCTCCGGCGGGTAAGACCAGCCAATATAGGGTCCCACTTCAGGCAAACCCTCGGCCTCGCCAACGGTGTTTGCCTTGACAGTGACGTAGGCATGGACCATCTTCCCATCGCCCAGGTAGATCCCCACGTGGCCGTCTACGTTGCCATCTGCTCCCAGGAAGAGTATGAGGGCTCCCTTGGGCGCATCTAACCAGCCCTGCGGGCCTTGGTCGAACCGCGGCAGGTCTTCCGCTGCGAGATACGCCGAGTGCCACCCCGATTTGCCCTCCACCGGAGGGTTTGGCTCCAGCATAAAAGCGTTTGCGGCAAACTGGAGACAGAGATGGGTCCAGTTGTCCCACGTATAGTAGTTCTCGGTCCACTTGATAGTCTCCCTGACCCACAGAGTTGAGAAGTACGCGGGAGCACTGCTGTCCTGGCTGGAAGCGAAATGGAGGACATCGCCTTCTGACCAGCCGGTTATGCTGCCTGCATCATAGGCAATCCTCCACCATGTGTAGACGCCGCTTGTCTCAGGGCCGCCGAGAACCGTGCCGGTGCTGCCTTTGGGCAGGGTGGCAATGGTGTTGTTTCCCAGCGCGGCACTACTTCTCACGTTGAGCGTTGCGGTGGTAGTGACGCGATCGCCTATATTCAAAGAACTAGGATTGTACCTGATCGTCGTCCAATCCATCCAGATAAAGGTGTATCCATCTGGAGAAACATTGGTCTTAACTCCATCTACTATTGGATAAAATGACCACATGGAGTTTGGAAAATTCTGGTCATCGGTGGGGGAGGAGGTAATCTCCAGTACAGGCTGCCATGAACTTGTATACGTTCTGGATCTGATTTGTTTAAGGAATGGGGAAGCGTCGCTCAAACCGCTCCAAAGCACATTGAGGTGATTCTGATTATCGACGGAAATAGTTGGTACATCCTGCAAATAGGGTGTTGGTCCTTCCAAATCTTTAGTAGGTTGCAGAGTATCGGTTATTTCCCTGTATCTAATGTAGTTTTGGCTGTTAACATGGTCTTTCCAAACAACATGAACATTGCTTGCGGAATCTATAGCAATGGAAGGTGATTCGGAATAGGAATTCTGGGTGATGTTAATTTCGCTTCCCCATCCGGAAGAGGTTCGCTTGAGGTAATGAACATCGTAGTACTGGTTAGGCGTATTGATCCAGACAATATGAACATTGTTACTTCCATCTATAGCTATTGAAGGTGCCCTGACCCAAGCCTTGCTGCTGGAGATAGATGCCTCTCCTTGCCAACCAGCTTGAGTCTTCTCTCTCCACCGTATCCCGTTGCCTAAGCTCCTCCATGAACCAAGATCTGAATATGTCCCATAAGCTACGTGTATATTGTCAAGACCATCGACAGCGACT
>JAPLHP010000036.1 GCA_026389585.1 Chloroflexota bacterium
TGCCTTCCCCGGATCACCCTTGGAGGCATATGAGCTTGAGGTCTCTCAAACGCAAGGCTGCCTGGAACTATAGTTAGCAGGAACCAATATGGGACATTTCTAATGAGTCAAGAAAGAGGTCATTTCTAAAGAGTCTTGACAATACGAGAAGAGCAGAGCTTCACACAGGCGGTAGAAACGTGCGGAAATAAGTACCTGGGATACATCCATGCTTGCGAGAATAACCGTGGAATCCCCGGTACCGGACTCGTGCCGTGGGAGGAGTTCTTCGCAGCACTCAGGAAGATTGAGTACAAGGGCCCAATTGTCATTGAATCGTTCGACCCTGGTTTTGTGGAGTTGAACAGACTGTGCGCAATGTGGAGGAAGTTCGCTGAGACCGGAGAGGAGTTGGCACTCAAGGGACTGCAGAACTTGAAGGACATTGAGAAGAGACATACCTGATCAGCAGAAAGCCTGGAGTACCATTGAAGCCTGTATCACTGCAGAAAGGAGGGTATTGTGAGTTTGTTCAATCTCTTTGATGTGACAGGGCGCAAGGCGCTGGTGACCGGCGCTGGACGTGGTATTGGCCGAGTACTGGCATTGACTCTGGCTGAGGCTGGCTGTGATGTAGCTATCCTGGTGAGAAACATGAAGGAGGCTGAGTCCGTAGTCAAGGAAATTCAGCGGCTAGGCCGCAAAGGCATAGCAGTCCAGGCAGACGTGAGAAGGAAAGAACAGGTTGACAGAGCATTCGCTGAGACTGCGGAACAACTGGGTCGTCTGGACATCTGTGTGAACAACGCAGGAATCAGCATTCAGAAGCCAGCCGAGGAGATGCCAGAAGAGGACTGGAACAACATTCTGGACACCAACATGAAGGGCGTCTTTCTCTGTTGTCAAGCGGCGGCACGCATAATGATTCCCCGGCGGCAAGGGAGCATCATCAATATCGCTTCACTGTCAGGCAGTGCCGTGAATGTGCCCCAGAGACAAGCAGTCTACAACACCTCCAAGGCAGGTGTTGTCATGTTAACCAAGTCTCTGGCTGTAGAATGGGCACAGTATGGTATCCGAGTGAATTCGATCAGCCCGGGCTACATCAAGACAGAGATGACACTGTCAGCAATGAAACACCTGTTTCCAACATGGGAATCCCTGACTCCCATGGGGCGCCTGGGCGAGCCTGAAGAGCTACGGGGTGCGGTGTTGTATCTGGCATCAGACGCCTCGAGCTACATGACAGGGCATGACCTAGTGATAGACGGAGGGTATACGGCAAGGTAGCAGCCCGCCAATATGGAAGGGTTTAGGTAGTGGCAGCGAATCGAGCGGGGGAAGGCACCCTCTATGCCTTGGGGCTTGACTTCAGCACCCAGTCGGTCAAGGCCCTGGTCCTGGACGTCCGTGGCGCCAGGGTCGTGCATACGGACTCCTTCGACTACGACACCGCATTCCCGGACTACGGCACGACGGGTGGTGTGCTCCACAATGAGCGTCCGGCGATAAGACACACCTCGCCGTTCATGCTTCTCGAGGCGCTAGATCTGGTCTTCGGTAGACTGCAGAAGAGCGGTGTGGACCTGGGCCGCATTGGGGCGGTGAAGATCGATGCCATGCAGCATTGTACGGTGTATGCCGATGTGTTTCTTGAGGAACGGATGGCGTGTCTGGACGCCGGGCAGAACCTGATGCCCCAGCTTGGGCCGAGCATTACCAGGAGAACATCACCCATTTGGGAAGACCGGTCTCCCGTCAAAGAAGCGGAGTACCTGGCGAAGGAACTGGAGAAGCGTAGCTCCATACTGGCACTCACTGGAAACCAGGCGGAGCTGCGTTTCCCCGCAGCCCAGGTCCTGAAGTGGGCCAGCGAGTCCCCGGAGGAGAATGCCCGCACTGCCCACATATTCCTGTTGAGTGCCTTCTTGAGTTCCATCATGACCGGGAAGGTGGCCCCGGTGGATACCGGTGATGGCTGGGGCACCAACCTCAACACTCTGGATATCTGTCAGCCAGGCTGGAGTGATGCAGTGCTCAAGGTGGCAGATGAATACCTGGGAAACCCGAGTTCCGGCCTATCCTTGCGAGGCAGGCTGGGTGAAATGGTGCCCTACGATACGATGCTGGGGCCGATCGCCCCGTATTTCGTCCGGAGGTATGGGGTCAGTCCCAGCGCTGTGGTGCTCGCGGGGACTGGGGACAACCCGGCCACGCTGCTCGGGTGCGGGGGGCAGGCGGTGGTGTCTCTGGGTAGCAGCTACACCGTCAACGGCCAAATGAGAGAGATCGCCCCTTCTGCGAGCGGGCAATGCAACGTTTTCGGCTACACACCGGGCAACGCCATGGCTTTGACGGTCTTCACCAACGGGGCCAAGGTGCACGAGTTCTTCCTGGACAGATACGTTCCCGAAGGGACAACGGGCACTGAGGCTGATGACAGATGGGAAGCCTATGTCTCTGCGGCCGGGGAGGCCATCCTCCGAGAGGATGAGCCTCTTATGCTGCCCTATCTCAGGGATGAGTCGGTGCCTCTGAGGCCAGCCGGCATACTCCGTGATGGTTTCGATGATCGGGACGCGCGGGTGAACATTCGTTCCCTGCATGTCTCTCAGGTGCTCTCCTTGAAGTTCCACTCCGGCCATCTGAGCCGGACGGACGCGCTCTGTCTGGCAGGGGGTGCCAGCAGAAACCGTTTTCTCAGGCAACTGATCGCTGATGTCTTTGACTCAAACACATACAACATCCGACATGCCGCTTTCGCCGCAGCCCTGGGGTGTGCCATAAGTGGAGCCAGGGCAGTTCTCAACATATCCTATGAGGAAGCTGCCAGCAGATTCGTGCAAATCGACAAAGCTTCCTCTGCCAATCCCCTTGAGGTCAATCGTCACCCCGTTCGTACATTGCTGCGAAGATACGAAGCACTGGAAGAGATCACGGATACGCGATGAAGCCGAGAAAAGCGACTTTGCCGCCCAAAGGAGGACCGCGAAGATGGCACAACTCAAGGATTCGGGCGAGTCGGGAGGACTCAAGGAAAACGCGCCTCTCACGAAAGAGCAGGTTGATGAAAAGGCCAGACACCTGCTGAACCAGATGAGTCTCAGAGAAAAGATTCAGCAGATGTCCGGCAGTACGCCACTATTCCCCGGCCTATTTGAGGTTTGGTTGGCCTACAACATGCGCCCGTTGCCAGCAGGTGAAAATGTGCGGCTATCCGTCCCCGCGATCTGTTTCAGTGACGGCCCGAGGGGGGTGGTTATGAACCACTCCACCTGTTTCCCCGTCACTATGGCCCGCGGGGCTTCATGGGATACGGACCTTGAGGAGAGGAGCGGATCGGCGATGCCATGGGAGTCGAAGCCAAGTCCCTGGGGGGCAACTTCATGGGCAGCGTTTGCATCAACCTGCTGAGACACCCGGCCTGGGGCAGGGCTCAGGAGACATACGGAGAGGATCCCTGGCATCTGGGAGAAATGGGGGCAGCCCTGGTACGTGGTATTCAGCGCCATGCCATGGCCTGCGTCAAACACTTCGCCGCAAACAGCATCGAAAGCTCACGGTTCCACGTTGATGTGCGCATAAGCGAGAGGACGCTGCGTGAGATATACCTGCCGCACTTCAAACGCTGCGTCGACGAGGGTGTAGCCTCTGTCATGAGTGCCTACAACAAGGTGAACGGGCATTATTGCGGTCACAATTCCCATCTGCTGCGGGACATCCTCAAGAAAGAGTGGGGTTTTGATGGCCTAGTGATGTCTGATTTTGTTCTGGGCATCCGCAACGGAAGGGCGGCGAATGCTGGCATGGATGTCGAGATGCCCTTGACGATCCATTTCGGAAAGAGGCTGATGAGGCTGATACACAAAGGTGAGGTGTCAACGGAAGTAGTTGATGAAGCCGTGCTGCGCATACTGAGGCAGAAGATCAGATTCGCCCAGATCGGCCAGCCGGAACGCTACCGGCCGGAGGCAGTCGTCAGCTCGGAGCACAAGGCTCTGGCCCGCGAAGCGGCTCAGAAATCCGTGGTGCTGCTCAAGAATGAGCCTATTGGAGATGACCTTCACCGGGTACTGCCGGTTGACACAGCGCGGGTCAAGAGGATCGCGGTCATCGGCCGGCTTGCTGCTGTGGCAAACATCGGTGACAAAGGTAGCAGCATGGCCAGGCCACCCTACGTAGTCACCCCGCTTGAGGGAATCCGCGCGGCAGTGCCGCGGGACTGTGAGATCGTGTACAGTGACGGGAGAGCCGCCAACAAGGCCGTCGACATTGCGCGCACAGCAGACATGTCGGTCATAATTGTGGGATATACCCACAGGGACGAAGGCGAATACATGTTCACCAAGGGAGGTGACAGGGATTCCCTCACCCTCAAGGCCCATGATGAGACTCTGATCTTGAAGATTGTCGCGGTGAATCCAAATACGGCTGTGGTCCTCATAGGAGGCAGCGCCATAATCACCGAATCATGGCGTGAAAAGGTTCCGGCGCTCTTGATGGCCTGGTATCCCGGCATGGAAGGGGGGAATGCCTTGGCCGATGTCCTCTTCGGGAAAGCGAGCCCCTGTGCAAAGCTGCCATGTGTCTTCCCGAAATCCAAGAGCGAACTCCCATTCTTCGACAAACGAGCAAAATCTATCGAATACGGCTACTTTCACGGCTACCGGCTCATGGACAAGCAGGGGCAAGAGCCCGCCTTCCACTTCGGCTTTGGCCTCAGCTACACTACCTTTGCATATAAGAACCTTCAGATTGATCAGAGTGAAATCACTCCTGAAGGAGCCCTGAAGGTGAGTGTGGATGTCACCAATACGGGGAATGTCACTGGCGATGAGATAGTACAGCTCTACGCCGGATACGAATGTTCCCGTGTGGAGAGGCCAGCGAAAGAACTGAAGGGCTTCTCGAAGGTTCATCTCGAACCAGGACAAACGAAACGTGTTGATTTCTTGCTTGCGGCCAAACAGACGGCATACTATGACGAGCAGCAAGGTAAATGGATTGTGGAACCGCTCACTCACACCGTTTATGCAGGCCCATCTTCCAGGACAGAAGATTTGCTCAGCGTCAAATTCCGAATTCGCGCGTGACGTCCGGCTGACAGACCTCAGCGCAATAGTAGCAGTGACTTCCGACAAGGAGGCAGTCGATGGAAGAGAAGACCGGCCTGACGACCATCAGCAATGCCCGTGTGATGGTCAACATGATCAGGGAGTTCCTCCCGCATCCCTTTTCTGAAGGCCAGCGGTATGCTGGGGGAGGCCGAGCCCAATGTGTACTTCGGATACACGGATCATCCTCTGGACCAGGGATCGACGGCGCTTCTTACGCCCTACGGTTACCTGGGCAAACACTCTGGGAAGAAGGCTCAGTGCGTGCTACAGGTGACCTTCAGGGAACGGCAGGACAACTTCTTCGTCTTTGCGGCCCGGGGATATGACATCTACAAGATCGCCGATGTCATGGGAGACTACAGCCAGACCTACAGGATCACGCCGCAGACGCCGTATACCGAGATGACCCTGCGCCTGGACTTCCTTCGGGACGGCGTCTATCGGATCAGGTTAGCAGAAGGACCGGCCGTGCCCGAGAACAACACGCCGATGGTGGCCAAGGACATCCGCGACTCGGACCTCGCCGTGCAGATGCAGGAGTCGAACTAGGCCTTGTCAGACAGGCCGAAGACTAGCCGAAAAGTTCTGCCTATTGTAACCTCAGCCCCATTTTCTGCTTGAATCGACACACTGACTGGACATCTTCCCCCATCAGGGCTTGATACACCACACCGCTGGGGTAAGGGGGATTCACAGAGACCTACTGCTGTCTCTTCATGTTCCCATGACTTGTTCCGCCTACCCATGATTTGGCGAGGAGAACAGGAGTAGATGAGGGGCCTGATGCCTTTCTGACGTGCTATAATGTCGTCAGTACCAATCTATCGCACCCACGGACAGCGGAGGTGCCAGAGAGTTTATGACCCCATCCGTAATGACCGAACATGCTCGATTTGAAGCCCAACGCCGTGGGGTTGATCTGAAATTAGTGTTATCCACCATTGAAAATCCGCAGCAGAAAATAGCTTCCAAGAAGAACAGGTTCATCTTCCAGAGTAGATACTATGATAAGATTGAGAACAAGGAGATGCTCTTAAGAGTGATCACGGAGCCAGCGCAAGAAGCTCTCAAGGTGATTAGCGTGTATAAAACAAGTAAAATAGAGAAGTACTGGATAAGGGAGGTGGGTTAAATGAAAGTGATCTATGATCCGGAAACTAATACCATGGACCTTATCTTCAGGGAAGAGCCAGTGGCCGAAAGCGATGAAATCCGAGAGGGGATCATTATCGATTATGGTCGAGATGGCAGGCTCGTTTCCATCGAAGTGCTTGATGCCTCGGAGCATGTCCGTGAGCCTGGAACTATGGTCTACCAAGCCAAGAGTGTTTGAGCCTCTTTCCGAACAATATCTCCCTAATTGTATCATTCCCGCTTCTTACCCCATGTTACTGCTGCACGAGTGGTAATCCAAGCATCCCCTCTGGCAAAACGTCGTTCACGTCCTACCGGAACATCAGCTTCATTTCATAGACTCCGCCATCTTCGCTGATCGTTTGTATGTCGAAGCCCATTCTCTTGAAGAGCCTGATGATGGCGGTATTGGCGACCAGAACTTCTGCAGTGAAACCGACGAGACCATTCTTCTTGGCCAGGTAGGTGAGATATGAGAACAGCTCTCTACCTACTCCTTTGCTCTGATAATCATCCCTCACCACAATGGTTACCTCTGCAATGCGTTTATCAGGGGTTATGAAATATCGCGCCACCCCGATGATGTTCTGTTTTTCATCCTGTGATATGACAGCGACAAGCGCCATCTGTTGTGTATAGTCAATAGCCATCATCTCCTGCAAACGCTCGTGTGACATGTCCTTTCTTGCCGAGATAAAGCTGAGATACATGCTGCGGTCTGAGAGGTGGTACCAGAAGTCTTTGAGCAGCGGCTCGTCGCTAATCCTGATAGGCCTTATCAGCACTTCAACACCGCTTCCTGTGACTCTCTGTGTTTCCAGTTCTTCCGGATACTCTCCTGCTTTGCCATCCACGAAAACCTGGTCCTTGTATATCAGATTCATTTTCCTGGCTTCCTCAATGAGCCAGTTCCGGAATTTGGGGTGGGCTATCGATATCAGCTGCATCGCTCTGTGTCTGACACTCTGCCCGTGCAGATAAGCTATTCCATGCTCGGTAACGACATAATGAATATCACTCCGGCACAGAGTAACTCCGGCCCCTTCGCTGAGATAGGGCACAATCCGGGATATCGTGTCGTTTTGGGTGGTTGAATGGAGGGTGACAATCGTTCTTCCTCCGCGGGCCAGCATCGCACCTCTGGAGAAATCAGCCTGGCCGCCGATGCCCGCGTAGAATGTCTTTCCGATGGACTCGGCGGTCGCCTGACCGGTGAGGTCTACCTGTAGAGCGCTATTAATGGCGCTGATATTCTCGTGCTGGGCCACTACCAGGGGATTGTCCGTATAGTCGATGGTCCTGAAGTCTATTTTGGGATTATCATGAAGGTACTCATAGGTCTCCCTGCTGCCCATGCAGAAGCTGGCTACCGTCTTGCCGCGATTCAGGGTTTTCTTCGAGTTATTGACAGCGCCCTTCTTCATCAATTGGACGACACCATCAGTGAGGATTTCCGAATGCACGCCGAGGTCTTCTTTATCAGCCAGACTCTGTGCTACCGCGTTTGGTATTCTTCCGAATCCAACCTGAATGGTATCACCGTCGTGGACCAGACGTGCCACGTATTTCCCAATCCTCTGGGCAACCTCGTCGGCGGCCCGCGGCGTGATTTGCAGCAGGGGTTCATCATACGGAACTATGAAATCTAACTCTTCCAAGCTCAGGAAGCTGTCACCATGAACACGCGGCATGTTCTCGTTAACCTGGGCTATGACCGTTGAGGCGCACTCTGTTGCTGCCTTGGTGATGTCGACGTTTATGCCCAGGCTGACGTAGCCGTGCTCATCGGGGGTCGAAGTCTGTATCAGGGCTATGTCAACAGGAATCACTCCCCGGTAGAGCAGGCCCGGGAGTTGTGACAAGGCGATGGGGGTGTAGTCGGCCAGGCCTTCGTTCACGGCCTCCCTGGTACTATTCCCGACGAAGAAGGATGTATGCCGGAAGTTGCGCTTAAATCGCTCGTCGGTGTAGGGGGCAACCCCGACAGTCCACAGATGGATTACCTCGACATCAAAGAATGCATTGGGGTGGGACTCTACGTACTTCATGAGCGCCCGAATAAGATATTGAGGTTGTCCGCAGCCTGTGCCTATGAACAGCCTGTCACCCCGGTGGATATGGCTGAATATCTCCTCCTCCGAGGCGAACTTCTCAGGACACAGCGCTTTTACCTCAGCTAGTTTGCTATTGCTCTTCCGCATATCTGTCACCTCGCCGGAGCCACCAGTGGCTTTGGCACTAGGGAAGCAACTTCCAAAACTATTCGAGGAGCGGGAGTCCCGTTTATTTCCTAAGCGTCTCCCTGCTTCTTCTTCGGCTGGGGGGGAGCCAGGTCAGGAGGTACCGGGATCTTTCCCAGGCCACCACATATAGAGCAAACCTCGCCCGCTATATGGCCCTTACCCTTGCAACCATAGCAGGTCATGTAGGTAATTTCCTCCGTCATGATAGCATACCTAACAATGCGTTCTCTGAGATAAGAGAGTCCATTGCGACATTATATCACCCCGACCTCAGCCTGGATACAAACGAAGAAGGCCCATCCATGTGGATGGGCCTTCTCTTCAGCCAATAACCTCTTCTACCTCTTGGTTTTCTTGGTCTTTGTAGCGGTTGCCTTGGCAGCAACCTTGGGTTTTCCTACCTTTGCCTTAGTAGCCATAGACTCCACACCTCCTTCCGTTAGATGTGTTACACAACGGCTCAATTCTCCTCACTATCTCATGATTCGTAAAGCCCCAAATGGCCAAATATCATGAGCCAAAGCGCTCATATTCCAGGCTGATAACCTCATTGACTCTCACTGATACACCATTTATGGTCAGCGGTAGAGCGATTCTCATCTATTTGACTCGATACAATTGCTCTGCCATCAGAGTTCCGCCTCCTGATATCATGATCAAGGCTGAGTGTGGCCAAAACAGATGCGTCATCCCATTCACCAATGATGCAGCCGCCATAGCCACCTCTTGTCACCAGTCAAGCACTATCCGTGCGAGTAAGTCTATTTGACATGAGGCGCAGCCATCTTTAGAATGTGCTGAACAAGGAGGCCGTGTGTATCAGAAAAGCGTTCTTGACAACAAGTTGAGAGTGGTAACGTCTAGCATGCCTCACACGCGTTCTGTGTCTGTGGGCGTGTTTATCGGTGCTGGTTCCCGTTACGAGAAGGCTGAACAGGCAGGGATATCCCACTTCATTGAGCATCTCTGCTTCAAAGGCACCGAGCGCAGACGCACGGCCAAAGAGATATCGGAGTCAATTGAAGGTGTTGGCGGATTGCTTAACGGCGGTACTGACAAGGAACTGACCATCTACTGGTGCAAGGTTGCCCGTACACATTTTTCACTGGCTGTAGATATCCTGGCCGATATGCTGTCTTACTCCAGGTTTGATCCTGAAGAGATCGAGAAGGAGAGACAGGTAATTATCGAGGAGATCAACATGTGCCTCGATTCCCCTCAACAGCGGGTGGACTTGCTCATTGACGAAGTCATGTGGCCGAACCATCCCCTGGGGAGAGATATCGCTGGAACCAGGACCACGGTGGGCAAACTGATGCGGGAGGATATGCTCCGCCACTTTGACAGCCAGTATCTGGCCAACAATACAGTTGTGAGCGTTGCTGGTGACATCAGCCACCAGGAAGTGGTAGCCAGCATGGAAGAAACCTTTGGACATTGGAAAAAGGGCATACGGCAGGAGTGGTATGCGGCTGACAGCCCACAGCAGGAGCCACGATTGCGAGTCGAGCGGCGCGACACAGAGCAGGCTCATTTTTGCCTCGCCCTGCCGGGCCTGTCACTCCAACATCCCGACCGATTCGCCTTAGACCTGCTCAATGCTGTGCTCGGTGAGGGCATGAGCAGCCGCCTCTTTCTGGAGATCAGGGAGAATAGAGGGCTGGCCTATGCCATCCACAGCTATGCAGACCACTTCCTGGATACAGGCGCGCTGATCGTCTATGCCGGGATTGACCCCAGACAACTTCCGGGCTGTGTCGAAGCAGTACTGGCAGAACTGAATCAACTGAAAAGGGAGGAGGTGCCCAAAGACGAGTTGAAGAAGGCAAAGGAATTCTGTAAGGGACGCCTGTTGCTGCGTATGGAGGATACGCGGAGCGTGTCTGGCTGGTTGGGGGGACAGGAGTTTTTGCTAGGGAATATTCTCACCGTTGATGAGGTGGTATCCATAATCGACTCTATCCAGGTTGATGACATGATCCGGGTAGCCAGAGAACTGTTTGTGCCAGAGAGGCTTAACCTGGCGGTTGTTGGCCCTGTTGAAGAGAAGGACATCCAGGGGTTGCTCCACCTGTAGATGCCCCGTGACGCCATCAGGAGCTTTCCCGGCAAATGGTAGTCGGTGATCCTTCGCTTTGGACAGCGGACCGGCAAGGGGTCTTGCACCGCCACGTTGGCGCTTGATACTTTCCGCTTCTTGACAGACAGATCAAAGGTGTTATACTTATTTTCAGATCTAACTTTCCTCGCGAATTGTTTGTTTTCACCTTAAGGAGCCTACGGCGAAGTATATCTTTATTACTGGTGGTGTGGTCAGTTCTGTAGGGAAAGGGATCACTGCCGCTTCTATAGGCAGGCTAATTAAGAGTCGCAATATCGCCGTCACCATCCAAAAACTGGACCCCTATCTCAACGTCGATCCAGGGACTATGTCCCCATATCAACACGGTGAGGTCTTTGTCACCCGTGATGGTGCTGAAACAGACCTTGACCTGGGCCATTATGAGCGCTTTGTCGATATAGAGCTTACCACCGCGTCAAGCGTCACCACAGGCCAGATCTACAGCACAGTTATCGCCAAGGAAAGGCGAGGCGATTTCCTGGGCGGCACTATCCAGGTAGTGCCCCATGTTACCAATGAGATTAAAAGACGGATCCAAGAGGTGGGAGAGGAGAACGGGGCTTCAGTGGTAATCGTGGAGGTCGGTGGAACGGTGGGCGATATCGAGGGACTTCCATTCCTTGAAGCCATCCGCCAGATGCGTAGCGATGTAGGGCGAGACAATGTGCTCTATATCCATGTGACACTGCTGCCCTATATCTCATCAACCGGGGAGTTAAAGACCAAGCCCACACAACACAGCGTTAATGAGTTGCGTCGCATCGGTATCCAGCCCGATATTATTGTCTGCCGTAGCGACTACCCCGTACCTGAGGGAATGAAGGATAAGATATCCCTCTTCTGCAGCGTAGATAAGAGGGCAGTAATACCTCTCATGACTGTGCCAAATATTTATGAGGTTCCTATTATCCTTGAGGAGGCCGGGCTGGGTAACCTGATGATGGAAATGCTGGGGCTACCTTCCGGCGACGAGGATATGCGCGAATGGCGGGCCATGGTAGAAAAAATGAAGGCCCCCAAGCAACCACTGCCTATCGCCCTGGTGGGCAAATATGTGGAGCTTCGGGATGCGTATATGTCGGTGCGGGAGGCGCTTCGTCACGCTGCCACACGCCTCGATCAAGAGGTGGATATCCACTGGGTTCAATCTGAGGACATCGAAAAGGACGAGGGGTACCTGGACAGACTTCTCGGCTCTGTGCAGGGGATACTGATCCCTGGAGGCTTCGGCGACAGGGGTATAGAGGGCATGATCAAGGCAGCCAAGTATGCTCGGGAACACAAGGTGCCATACCTGGGCCTCTGCCTGGGGATGCAAGTCATGGTCGTAGAGTTTGCCCGCCATGTTTTCAATTCAGATGAGCCCAATTCTACTGAATTCTCTCCTCAGACTCCATACCCCGTTATCGATCTGCTGCCCGAACAGCGGGAGGTAAATGGGAAAGGGGGGACCATGAGGTTAGGGGCTTATCTCTGTTACCTCCAGAAAGGCAGCCGTGCCGCTGCTGCCTACGACGATCCGGTTGTCTACGAGCGTCACCGCCATCGATTTGAGTTTAATAACCAATTCCGCTATACTTTGGACGAGGCAGGGTTAACTGCCAGCGGTCTTTCCCCTGATGGCAAACTTGTCGAGATAGTTGAGCTCAGAGACCACCCCTGGATGATTGCTACTCAGTTTCATCCTGAATTCAAGTCAAGGCCTAATCGGCCTCATCCCCTTTTTAGTGACTTCATAAAAGCAGCAAAACAGACCATGCGAGAGGGAGCCCAGCATCCTCTGCCCTTGCGCCAGGGGGAGAAAGGGGAAATATAATGCGCCTTTTTCTGGACACGGCAGATATTGATCAAGTCCGCCAAGCAGTTAGACTGGGTGTTATAAGCGGGGTCACCACGAACCCCAGTCTGGTCTCAAAGGCAGGGTGGACCGATTATAAATCGGCTGTTCAGGAAATCTGCTCCCTGGTGAATGGCCCTGTTTCCGTGGAGGTTCTCAGTCAAGAAGCTAAATCCATGATTGAAGAGGCAAAGGCAATTGCTACCTGGTCGCCCCATGTGGTCATCAAAATCCCCGTCTGTGCTGCGGGCTTAGAGGCTACCTCCGTTCTATCAAAAGATAATGTCAGAGTAAATCTCACCCTCTGTTTCTCTCTTAACCAGGCACTCCTGGGGGCATTGTCAGGGGCCGCTTATGTCAGTCCTTTCGTGGGCAGGCTAGATGATGTAGGTCAGGATGGAATGGAGTTAGTAGCTGATATCGTGAAATGCTTTGATCACTATAAAAGGCCAACCCAGGTGATTGCTGCCAGCATTCGCCACCCGCTGCACTGTGTTGTTGCCGCTAAGGCAGGCGCACATATTGCGACAGTACCCTACAGTGTTTTGATGCAGATGATCAACCATCCGCTTACTACTACTGGTATCGCTCGATTCCTGGAAGACTCACAACGAGCTCTGGGCAAGGGTTAAGAGGAGAGGACATATGAATTTTGCCGAATTAGGTACCAAGAAGAGAGAAGACCTGCTGGAGATAGCCAAAGACCTGGGCATCTCCGGCTACAGCACTCTCAAGAAACACGAACTTATCGTTTCTCTTCTTCAAAATCAGGCAGAGAAGGAAGGCAATATCTTCGCCTGCGGCATATTGGAGATCACCTCCGAAGGTTACGGTTTTCTCCGGGGAGGGAATCTACTGCAGGGAGCCAACGACGTTTACGTTTCCTCGTCTCAAATTCGCCGCTTTGGCCTCCGCACTGGCGACTCCGTGACGGGACAGGCCAGGCCTCCTAAGGAGGGAGAGAGATATCAAAGCCTGCTCCGAGTGGAACTGGTCAATGACCAGGACCCTGAACAATCCAAAAGCCGACCTGCGTTCGAGTCTCTGACCCCCATCTTCCCGAATAAGATGTTCAATCTCGAGACCACCCCCGAGAACCTCGCTTGCAGGCTGATTAACCTTATTGCCCCCATTGGCAGGGGACAGCGCGGGTTGATTGTTTCCCCTCCCAAGGCAGGCAAGACGATCCTTCTCAAGCAGATCGCCAATGCCATCTCCACTAACTATGAAGATGTGCATATTATGATCTGTCTCATCGGTGAGAGACCTGAAGAGGTAACCGACATGAAACGTTCGGCCAGGGGTGAGGTGATCAGCGCCACATTTGACGAAATGGTGGAGAATCAGACCCATGTGGCTGAACTGGCCATGGAACGAGCGAAGCGTTTGGTTGAGGCAGGAACAGATGTCATCATCCTCCTGGACGGTATCACCCGCCTTACCAGGGCTTATAACCTGGGGGCTCCTTCCAGCGGAAGGACGCTCTCCGGTGGTATTGATCCGGCAGCCCTGTACCATCCAAAGCACTTCTTCGGCGCGGCTAGGAATATCGAGGAGGGCGGCAGTCTCACTATTCTGGCTACTTGCCTTATTGATACGGGCAGCCGTATGGACGACGTGATCTACGAAGAGTTCAAAGGCACCGGCAATATGGAGCTACACCTGGAGCGACGGCTCGCAGAGCGCCGCATCTTCCCTGCCATCGATATCCAGCGCAGTGGCACGAGACGCGAGGAACTGCTTGTAGATGAATTCACCTTGAAGCAGGCCTGGCTGCTGAGGCGCATGGCCCTCATGGTTTCGTCTGATTCATCCAGTTCGACAGATGCTACTCAACTTATTCTCGATCGCCTGGCAAAGACCAAGAACAATGCTGAGTTCCTGGCCACATTGAACAAAGAAATTTAAGCAGGCTGGCTTTCCCCGCTGCCGGGTTTTGACAAGGGTATTCCCTCCTTACACAAAGGACACTCATCCGGTTTGTAAGTGGGAACAAGCGTTCGATAGCAACAAAAAAGAGGGGCCCCAAACCCAAAATCCACCCCTTCCTGACTTCTGTCTATCAGAACCCCCACTCCTATCAACTGCCCACCCTTTCTCTTCACCTCGGCTATAACTTCACGGATAGAGCCCCCTGTGGTCAACACATCATCCACCACCAGAACTCTCTCCCCTGAAGTGATCTCAAACCCCCGGCGGAAGACCCGCGCAGTACCCTGCCTCTCAGCGAAGATATTGCGCACACCAAGCTGCCTCGCCACCTCATAAGCAATAATAACTCCTCCGGTCGTCGGCCCAGCCACCAGCCGGACCCCCTGACGTTGAAAATGACTCACAATCATCCCGCAGAGCCGCTCTGTGTAGCGGGGTTGTTCCAGCACCCGAAACTTCTCCCAATATATCGGCGAGTGCAGCCCTGAGGTGAGCTGGAAATGCCCCTCCATCACAGCACCTGCTTCCCTAAAGATTCTCTCTGCTTCGCTGGTCACAGATCTCCCTCCAGTTCCTATTTCGTCGTCGCGGCGTAGCTGGGCGAGAGCCCCCAATCACGCAGCGGCCAATAGGAAAGCCACGTCTTGCCCACTATGTTCTCGCGGGGCACGGGGCCAAAGATATGGGAACCACTAGTAGCCGTACGGTTATCTCCAACAACAAAATACTCACCCTGTGGAACCTCTTTCAGAAAATCGCGGTAAGGGATCCTGGCAAATTCAATTGGGGTCTCTTCCAGTTTATATCCATTTATGTAAATCTCGCCCCCCCTGATCTCCACCGTATCACCTGGCATCCCGACTATCCTTTTGATAAGAAGCCGGCTTGGAATCTCCGGGCTGTTCAAAACAACCACATCACCCCTATCCGGAGAGGTGAAGCGGTATGTCAGTTTATCTACTATAAGATACTCTCCATCGTCAAAGCTCGGCTCCATGCTCCATCCTTCAACCCTGAAACTTTGCATGCTGAATTGAACCGCAGCAAAGACGACCAGTATTATGAGAACAGTCAATATGACATGGGCGACATTGGTTTTCAGTCTTCAGCTCCTTCAGTAAACAGCAGATGTAGATTATAATCTATTCACCTCTTGTACTTCTACAGGAACCACAGAAAGATGAGCATGGACGACTCCGATCTTGCCCAGGGCAGTAAAGAGGGTAACCTCGACAGTTTTAACATGCTTGTCGAGCGTCACCAGAAGACAGTGTATAACGTTGCTTTGCGGATGTTAGGTGATCCCAGCGCTGCTGAAGATGCCGCCCAGGATGCCTTTTTCTCCGCCTGGAAGAACATCCGCAGCTTCAGGGGAGGCAATTTCAGGGCCTGGCTATTGTGCATCACCTCCAATGTCTGCCGAGACCAACTGCGCAAACGCAAGCGCCATCCTTCAATCTCACTGGAATCACTGCCATTTGAGCCCAAGGAATCGTCCTCCAGTGAATCTCCTGAGGATCACGTGCTGCGTCGGGAGATAAGAGATCAGATCCAGAACGGGCTGGCCAATCTCCCATCGGAGCAACGGCTGGCGGTCATTCTCTGCGATATCCAGGAGCTAAGCTACGAGGAGATCGCCCAGGTTATGAAGTGCTCCCTGGGAACAGTGAGATCACGCATCAGCCGAGGCAGAGCCCAGTTACGTGACTATCTTCTAAAGAGGGAACTTCTCCCTCCTGGATTTCGTTTAGATAAATAGAGGGATATAACTATGTGGCGAGGGTTTGGGCGATTCAAGAAAATTAATTTTGGGGAAACGAATAAAACGAATGAGAGGCTCTCTGCCTACATAGACGGGCGCTTGAACACTCAGGAGCGGATTCGTTTGGAGCAGCATCTCCAGACCTGTCAGCGCTGTCAGGACGAGCTTGATTCGTTTCGGGCCACGGTGGACCTGCTGCACCAGGTGCCCCAGGTATCACCCTCACGCAGCTTCAGGGTGGCCCAGGCTGAGCCAGCGCCGCGATGGGCAGCTTTGCCGGTGCTGCGGCTGGCTACAGGTGCAGCTGCTGTCTTGCTGGTGCTGGCGTTTACTGCCGATTTAACCAATCTCTTTGCAACAACCCCCCAACCAACAGAGCAAAGAGGCTCGTCATCCTCTCAATTGTCACCCGGAGAGAGCGATAATGAAAACTATTCATCCGATAAGGCAGGGCAGGACGACGGGGTAAACGGTGAAGGTGAGCTTAGCCTGTCAGCCGGGGAAGAGGGGCGCTGGCTGCGCCCGCTGGAGTACAGCCTGTCAGGAACAGTGGTTGTACTGGGAGGGGTGGCCATTATCATGTGGCAGAAGTCGAGGAGAGAAAGGGCAAGAGAGGTTTCCAGGAGCAGCGAGCTCATCAAATGATGGCTTGAGGGATGCGGCTCTGGAATGACTCCCGGTTGGAGAGCCTGGCCAAGGCTCTCTTTTGTTGGCTCCATTACGGGGCGTTATTTGCAGTTTGAATTACCAGGTGCTAGAATGGCGGCCAGGTGAAGCATTGCCAAGTTTGATGCTTGGATGACTGATGCTGTAACCCAGGAGTTATAATCCTATGGACTATATGGATCGTGCTCTTTCCCTGGCCAAGCTGGCTCTGGTACACGCCCGCCCCAACCCGTCCGTGGGGGCGGTGATAGTAAGGGATGGCGTGATAGTAGGAGAGGGTTGCACGCAACCACCGGGTTCAAGCCATGCTGAGGTGGTAGCCCTGCAGCAGGCAGGAGAAAAGGCCCGCGGAGCCACAATGTACGTTACCCTCGAGCCCTGCTGTCACCATGGCCGCACGCCTCCCTGCACCAAAGCTATCATTGAAGCCGGCATTGCCGAAGTCCACCTGTCTATAATCGATCCCAATCTTCAGGTCTGCGGCCGAGGAAAGGCTGAACTAGAGGCGGCGGGGATAAAAACACACGTCGGTGAACATGAGGAGGCCGCTCAGGAGCTTAACGAAGCCTATATCAAGTTTGTCGCCACAGGCTTGCCCTTTGTTCTTGCCAAATTCGCCATGAGCCTTGATGGGAAGATCGCTACCAAAACCGGCGATTCCAAATGGATAAGCGGGGAACAATCGAGGAGATATGTCCACAGCCTGCGAAGTCAGGTGGGTGCTATCATGGTGGGCGTCGATACTATCATTAAGGATGACCCCCAGCTGACAGCCCGGGCTGGTCTGGAAGGCGGGCAATTAGAGAAGCAGCCTTTGCGTGTGGTGGTGGACAGCACCGGTCGTACTCCGCCATCTGCGCGGGTGCTCCATCTACCCGGGAAGACCCTGATAGCAACAACCGAAGAGATAGAGCCAGCCAGGGCCAAGGTCCTTGCCCAGGCTGGTGCGGAGATTCTGAAACTGCCCTCAAAAGGTGGATTAGTAGACCTGCAAGAATTGCTGCAGGTCCTGGGCAAGAGGCAGGTCATCAGCCTGATGGTGGAGGGTGGCGCCGCTGTCTTTGGTTCACTGTTTGAACAAGGTCTGATAGACAAGGTACTTGCCTTTATCGCCCCTATCATTATCGGTGGAGAACAGGCAAAGAACCCGGTGGAAGGCAAGGGTGTCGAAAAGCTATCCCAGGCGACAAACCTGACCGGGATGAAGGTTGTGAAGGTGGGCAATGATATCCTGGTCAGCGGGTATGTTGCCCGGTAGATCGTCCCCGCGGCATGTTCCAGCACCATTTAATTGGGAGGGAGAGGGAAAGGACAATTTGTTTACCGGCATCGTTGAAGAAACAGGCACCTTAAAGGCAATGAGTTCGAGCAGGTTGACTATTTCTGCTGCCAGGGTGCTTGAGGGAACAAAGCCTGGTGACAGCATGGCCGTTAATGGAGCATGCCTCACAGTGAGTGCCATCGATGCTGCATCTTTCTCCGTGGACATCATGCCCGAGACCCTGAAGCGCACCAATCTGGGGTTGCTGCACCCCGGTTCCACGGTGAACCTGGAAAGGCCTCTATTGGTAGGCGGACGTCTGGGAGGACACCTGGTACAGGGGCATGTGGACGCAACAGGCAAGGTCATCTCACTAATACCGGAAGGAGGAGCTGTCATTGCCAGATTTGCCGTCCCTCCGGAGGTGTTGCGATACGTGGTGGAGAAGGGCTTTATTGCTGTTGATGGCGTCAGCCTTACAGTCACAGGTTACGACAAGACTTCATTAAGCGTTTCCCTGGTCGCTTATACACTCAAAAACACCATTATGGGCACCAAGCGCGTCGGAGACCTGGTGAATCTAGAGGTAGATATCATCGCCAAATATGTGGGAAAATGTGGAGAGGGACCTGGTGGGCTCACCCTGGATTTCCTCAACGAGCATGGTTTCTCAGCCACCGGGTCTCCTTCTTGAATTGAAGAGGTGATTTAGAATATGGGACTGGCCACGATTCCCGAGGCAATCGAGGATATTAAAGCTGGCAAGATACTCATCGTCGTTGATGATGAGAGCCGGGAGAACGAGGGCGATCTGGCTATAGCCGCAGAGAAGATTACCCCTGATGCCATCAATTTCATGTCCAAAGAGGCACGGGGGCTGATCTGCCTGCCCATTATGGGCGACAGGCTGGAAGAGCTCAGGATTCCCATGATGGTCCAAGACAACACATCCAGATTTTCCACTGCCTTCACGGTATCTATTGAGGCAAAACACGGCGTAACCACCGGCATCTCTGCCCAGGACCGGGCCACCACCATAAAAACGGTAATTAACCCGGCTACAAAGTCAGATGATATCGCCAGGCCGGGTCATGTTTTTCCGATAAAGGCCAGGCCGGGAGGGGTCTTAGTGCGCGCCGGCCATACGGAAGCCATAGTTGATCTGGCCAGATTAGCCGGGCTTTACCCCGCCGGGGTCATCTGTGAGATTATGAACGAGGATGGCTCCATGGCCCGTCTCCGTCAACTGGAGGAGATGGCTACCAAGTACAACATGAAGATGGTCAGTGTGGCCGACCTCATCACCTACCGCCGCCGTCACGAGAAGCTGGTGCATCGGGTAGCCGAGGCCAAGCTGCCCACAAAATACGGCGAGTTCACTATCATGGCCTACAGGAGCACTATCGATCCCGACGAGCATGTAGCCCTGGTTAAGGGCGATGTCTCCACTGAAGAACCGGTACTGGTGCGGGTGCACAGCGAGTGCCTCACCGGTGACGTTTTTGGCAGCCTCCGCTGCGACTGCGGCCAGCAGATGGCTATGGCGATGCAAGCCATGGCCAAGGAAGGGAGAGGGGTCTTTCTCTACATGCGGCAGGAAGGCAGGGGTATCGGACTCCACAACAAGCTGCGTGCCTATGCTCTCCAGGACCAGGGGGTAGACACTGTGGAAGCCAATGAGCTTCTGGGCTTCGCTGCCGACCTGCGTGATTATGGGATAGGAGCTCAGATTCTGACCGATATCGGCCTGGAACGCATTCGTTTGCTGACGAACAATCCCAGAAAGGTAGTGGGTTTGGAAGGGCACGGCCTCAAGGTAGTGGAAACGGTACCGATTGTGGTGCCACCAAATTCCTATAACGCCTCTTATCTGAAAACAAAGGGCGCGAAGCTGGGACATCATTTTGTGGCTGAATAAGAAGAGGAGGGCATGATGAAGAAGATTTATCAGGGGACACTGCTGGCACAGGGCCTGAAGTTCATGCTGATCAACTCACGGTTCAACGAGTTCATCTCGGTGAGGCTGCTCGAAGGAGCGCAGGATGCCTTGCTCCGCCACGGGGTCAAGGAAGAGGATATCGAGGTCGCCTGGACACCAGGTTCCTTTGAAATTCCGCTCATTGCCAAGAAAATGGCGGAGTCAAAAAGGTATAGCGCTGTTATCTGTCTCGGTGCCATCATTCGAGGGGGCACTCCTCACTTCGACTTCATTGCCGCCGAAGCGAGCAAGGGGATTGCCAAGGTGGCGCTGGACACCGGTGTCCCCGTTATTTTCGGGATAATCACTGCCGATACCCTGGAGCAGGCCATCGAGAGGGCCGGGGCAAAAGAGGGCAACATAGGCTTCAAAGCCGCTATGAGCGGCATCGAAATGGCGAACCTCATCAAGGCCATAGGGAAGTAGGGGCCCTACTCAACAACCTTATAGACCCTGTCTTCTCGCCGCACCCGATCAGGGACCTTGATCCCTATAGAATCTCCCGGCCTGGCCTCCGCCACGTCCTTGTTCTGAATCTGCATCGATTCAACAACAAGTTCAAGGTCCGTGGTATGTCCCTTGATATGGATCTTGTCACCACGCTTGAGGCCAGCCTTCAGATCAAGTCCTGCAACTACCGGCCGGGCAAAGAAGTCAGTCACCATGCCGATCTCTATTTCCTGTGTCATAGAAATCACCCCCCTAAGTAATCTTTCCTATTTTTCGGCTTTTGCCTTCTGAATTCCTCTTACCCGCCGCCTCAAAATCTCCCGCCCCACCCGGACTCTGCGATGGCACTTCAGGCACCGGATGCCGATATCAGCCCCCAGCCCCACCACCTCCCAATTGTTGCTGCCGCAAGGATGTGGTTTCTTTAGCTCCAGTGTATCGCCCAGATCAACTTCCATCACTACCCCGAGCAACCCGATGAACCCGGCAGAAGGGAATTGATCAGACGGCGCAGATCATCGGCTGCCTGCCGGGCCGCTCCGGCAAAATTATCTCCCTTCGAAGCATAGAGGATCTGCCTTGAGCTGCTGATGATGGCACTTCCCCCTTTGGAATCCGTTCCATAGCGGACTGCCCAATCAAGGCTGCCTCCCTGCGTTCCAATCCCCGGTATCAACAGCAGCATGTCCGGACAGAGCTGCCTGATCTCCCTCAGTTCCTCAGGATAAGTGGCCCCTACCACTAGGCCGACGTTGTTCCTCCTGTTCCACTCCCGGGCTTTACGGGCAACCAGCTGGTACAGGGGCTGCCGGGCCTTTTCTCCTTCGGGTGAGCAGGCCGCCTTCTGAAAGTCAACGGCCCCGGGATTTGAGGTGAGACACAGGATAAACACCGCCTTACCGGCATAGCTCATAAACGGCTCTATAGAGTCGTAGCCCAGATAGGGGTTGACAGTGACAGCATCAAAGCCAAGGACTTCAAATAGAGCTTTGGCGTAGGCCCGGGCCGTATGGCCGACGTCGCCACGTTTGGCATCCCCGATGATGGGGATATCTCCAGGGATATAATCTACAGTTCTCTGCAGTGCGGTCAGGCCTTCAGTGCCCAAAGCCTCGTAGAAAGCCAGGTTAGGTTTATAGGCGCAGACTATATCCGAGGTGGAATCAATGATGGCCTTGTTAAACTCAAAGATGCCTGTCTCAGGCATCAACGCGGGATCGGGGTCGAGCCCGAGACAGAGGAGGCTCTTGTTTTTGCGGACTGCCTGCAGCAGCTTCTCTGCGAAGTCCATTCAACACCAACCACAGCCGAGACCCATTCTAACCCATAACGCCGGATAATTCACGTCCTCCCAGGAGATGAAAATGAAGGTGAGGCACCAATTGCCCTCCGTCCCGGCCATAGTTCACCGTCACGCGATATCCCCTCTCGGCTAACCCCTCTTTCCCGGCCAGCTCATGAGCTACCTGAATCAGGTGACCGATGAGTTCCTTCTGTTCGGAACGAAGGTGAGCCAGCGAAGGGATATGCTCCCTGGGCATGATCAACAGATGCGTCGGCGCCTGGGGATTGATATCCCGTATAGCAATAACCCTGTCATCCTTATAGAGAATATCACCCGGTATCTGGCCGGCAATGATCTTGCAGAAGACGCAACCCTCTCCCATCTGGCACCCCTCGAAAACTAAAGACCCAACTGGCTGGCTATCTTTTCACGGTGGAAGCTGGCATCACCAAAGAGGGCCTGGGCCGCTTTCCCCCGCCTGTAATAGAGCTGGAGATCATGGTCCATGGTATAACCGACGCCGCCGTGGATCTGATGTCCCAGACGGACGACCCGGCCGATGGCTTCACTCACCCATGTCTTGGCCATGGCTATTTCGGTGGCAGCCGGAAGCCCTTGACTGAGCAGCCAGGCCGTTTCATAGGTAAGATACCTCATACCATCTATATCCAGCAGCATATTAGTGCAGTGATGCTGTATAGCCTGGAAACTGCCTATGGGGCGATCAAACTGCACTCTCTCCTTGGCATAGGCTACGCTCATCTCCAGAACCTGCTGGCCTGCGCCCACCATCTCGGCACACTTGGCTGTAGCTGCCAAACCCAGGGTCCTCTCGGCTATGGGCCATCCCTGATGAAGCTTACCGAGCAGGTTGCCCGCCGGCACTTTAACCTTATCAAAGGTGACCTCGAACTGCTTTTCGCTGGCAATGTTGCTCAGCGGCGTGCAGCTTATGCCGGGGCTTTTGGCATCCACTACGAAAAAGCTGAGTCCATCCTCCTTAGACGAGCCCGCTTTGGTCCTGACCAGGCACAAAATGCGGTCGGCAACATGAACATAGGGCACAAAAAGCTTGACGCCGTCGATGACATAGTCATCCCCATGACGAGCAGCCTTTGTCTGGATGGAAGCAGCACTATAGCTGCCATCCGCCTCCGTCAGGGCAAAGGTGAAGATATCTCCCCGGGATATCGCGGGCAGGAACTGCTGCTTCTGCTCCCCGGTACCCGCTTCCAGAATGGTCAAACCGCTGACTACCACACTGGGAAGGAATGGGCCCGGCAAGCAAGCCCGTCCCATCTCCTCCAGTAAAATCACGAGATCAAGGAAACTCCACCCGCCGCCGCCACAGCTTTCAGGGAAGGGCAGCCCCAGCCAGCCCAACTCAGCCATTTTGTGCCACAGATCCGGCGAGTAACCCTTCTCATCCCGCTCCATTTCCCGGACAAACTGCTTGGTGCACTCATTAGCCAGAAAGTCCCGGGCAGACTTCCGCAGCATTTTTTGGTCTTCAGAAAGATCAAGGTCCAACTTGCCCCCTTAACGCTTAGACAATTTTTGTGTTTCCCGTGTTTGGCGCCCGCCTTCACTTCAAACCGACTGCCACGGGGTTGGCGGGCCTCCCGATGGTGATAAAAGGATATCAGAACCAGGGAAGCAACGGCAACATTAGCTTTCAGTGTCACTATGGCAGGGAGATTGCTTCGCTACGCTCGCAATGACAATGGGGAGTAGAAGCCTCAATCCGTGTACCACTTCACGTTATTGTCATTCCCACGCCCTTCCTAAGAAGGGGGAATCCAGGTGGGGGACAGGGGAGGGAGAACGGCTGGGCCTCCGCCCCTACGACCCTGGATTCCCGCTTTCGCGGGAATGACATACGGGTCAGGTCATCCTTCTGCAGAAGGATGACACACACCTTTTCGCCTCCAGACCGAGAGTATCCGATTCACGGATTTCAGTGTCATGGTGAGGCACAAGGTGCCGAAGCAATCCCAAGAACAGTGTCACTATGGCAGGGGGATTGCTTCGCTACGCTCGCAATGACAAGAGGAAACAGCAACATTTGGAGCGCCGGGGGCCGCGACCATTTCAGGGGAGCAGCCGCCGCCCTGCTTGACTTACCGCTCTCACGAAGATATTCTACTTGACCAGGGAGCCATCGATTGTTCAAAGCACCGCGGGGCACCAAAGATATCCTGCCATCAGAGCAGCCCTACTGGAAACTGGTGACTGAAAAGGCCGGTGAAATCTGCCGGCTTTACGGATATCAACGCATAGACACGCCGGCCTTCGAGTCCACAGACCTGTTCCTCCACAGTGTTGGCGAAGAGACCGATATTGTAGAGAAGCAGATGTACACCTTCGATGACCGCGGTGGCGACAAGATCACCCTGCGCCCCGAGGGCACGGCGCCGGTATGCCGGGCCTACATCGAGCACGGGATGCATAACCTGCCTCAGCCGGTGAGACTGTACTACTTCGGCTCTATCTTCAGGTACGAAAGGCCTCAGGCCGGGAGATTCCGTCAGCATCAGCAATTCGGCTGTGAAGCCATCGGTGCGGCAGATCCTGCCCTGGATGCAGAGATTATTGATATGGCATGGCATCTTTACTCCTCACTGGGGCTGCGGGAACTGTCCCTTCAGCTCAACAGCATCGGGTGCCCTCTCTGCCACCGGGAGTACCTGCAGCGCCTGAAGCAATACTACTCAGATCACGGGCTGGCACTATGCGCAGATTGCAAGAGCCGGCTGTTGCGCAATCCTCTGCGCCTGCTGGACTGCAAGAATCCCGCCTGTCAGGAGATCGCCAGAGATGCCCCACATATACTGGAGTTCCTCTGCCCTGAATGCGGCAGCCACTTTGATGTACTGAAACGGTATCTGGAACACCTCCGTATACCTTACGAGGTAAATCCCTATCTGGTGCGCGGCCTGGACTACTATACCAAGACTGTATTTGAGATCCAGCCGCTTGACACGGGCGGGCAGAGCACGGTGGGGGGTGGAGGGCGCTACGACAACCTCATCGAGCTACTGGGGGGAAAACCCACGCCTGCAGTCGGTTTCGCCACGGGCATAGAACGGATCATCCTCAATCTGCAAAAGCAGGATATCAAGTTGCCGCAGACCGCTCCTACAAAGGTATACGTGGCCTGCCTGGGTGAAGAAGCCAGGGAGCCCGCCTTGAAGCTGTCAGCCAGGCTCCGCCAGGCGGGTATCGGAGTCACCCTGGCCATGGATGACAGGAGCCTGAAAGCCCAGTTGAGGCAGGCAAATACTCTGGGACTCTCTCAGGCCATCATCATTGGAGAAGAAGAGGTAAGAACGGGCAGCGTGATACTGAGAGACATGGTGAAGGGAGAGCAGATACAGCTTCCGCTGGAAGAGGCCATCCTTCAGCTAACCGGCGCAGCATGATGAGGGCTCATCACCTTTTCGCCGTCATCTAAGTTAGCACACACAATGACAGCCTGGCGTTCCAGGCACAACAATACCTATGCCGTGCGCCTGCCATTGGATGATCTTGCTCAGTAGTGTGGCACCGAGGCAGTGAAGAGGCAATACTACTTCTTCCCATAAATGATGCCAATTGAGCCGAGCATGAATGGGAGCTTCAAGGCTCTGGGCATGAGTCAATTCGGTAGTTTGACAAACCATATATGCGAGCATAGAATGAAACTCAGCCTCGTGCTGTACACGCTAGAGAGGTGGGGGGGGCGAATGATCGAAATGAGTGTTGATAGCATTCGCGTGAGCGTGATGAACTCTCAGCGAGTGGTGATATTGAAGGAGATGAAGGCAGACCGCTACCTGCCCATCTGGATTGGCCCTGCTGAGGCTGATGCCATAGCCATAAAGCTGCAGGGGGTCAATGTTCCCCGGCCGCTGACCCATGACCTGCTGTTTTCAGTGATTGGCGCCCTGGGTGCCAAGGTCAATCATATTGTAGTTAACAACCTTGAGAATGATACCTTCTATGCCAGGATCAATGTTGACGTTAATGGTAAAGCCATTGAGATTGATTCTCGTCCCAGCGATGCTATTGCTATTGCCGTACGGGCCAAATCGCGCATCTTTGTCAACGAAGATGTCCTGGAAAAAGCGGGTATCGTTTTCGACCAGGAAACAGGCAAGCCGGTTCCCAGCTCCCAGTCAGGCAAACCAGGTGAGAAGAGGGCCATAAGTGAAGAGGAACTGCGTAAGCTGTCCGCCTTCACTGATTTTATCGATACGCTCGATATGCATGATCTTGATAAGGACAAGGGAAAGAGCGAAGACAATGGATGAGAAACATGTGAAGAAGCTGCTCTCCAGTATGAAATGTGGGGTATGCGGCTGCCAATATGACTCGGGTAACATAAGGATACTGGGGCACAGAGAGGAACTGTGGTTCCTTTCCGTCTTCTGCCCTTCCTGCAAGAGCCAGGGATTGGTGGCGGCTGTGGTAAAAGGGGACGCCGCGTGCGAAGTGCTTACGGAGCTTACTCAAAAAGAGCTGGGGAGGCTTTCTGCCCCTGTAACCTCGGACGACTTGATAGATATGTACGCTTTTCTGCAGGATTTCGACGGAGACTTCCGCTCCCTGTTTACTAAGAAATAGACGTCCCATGGGGCTATTCCCCTCCTTTTCTGTCTAACCCCGCCGTCACGTTCTTCCTCTTAGATACCGAGGCTGTCCGAAATGTAAATGTCTCAGCTTCGAGCAGAAAAATGGCTAGCTTCAAAACAATCCAATTTTTAGAGTCCTCAGACAGCCTCGCACTCTGTCCATTGCCCCTGGTTCCCGACTTCGGACAGGCTCCGCTCAAGCGTCAAGACTGTCTAGTACCTGGTTGCACAAGTCAGCGTAACAATCAAGTTTCTTCACTGTGCCTTAATCCGTGGATTCAGAAGCATAGCGTTCTACGCCCCCCCTGAGATTGCTTCGCTACGCTCGCAATGACACGGCGGCCAACCAGAATGACACAGTGGGCAATATGTCACCCTGAGCGAAGGCGAAGAGTCTCCCGCTTGCAAAGCGAATAACGCCTATTCCTGCAACTAAGCACCAGATTCGGACTTCGGACAGACCTGAAGGTCTGTCCCTACAGGCTCCGCTCAAGCGTCAAGACTGCCTAGTGCTTAGCAGAATCCACGGATTATAGAACAGTGGCGTCCCCCGCCTTTTTGACACAGTAAGGCGAAGAATGGTAACCCTATGATATAAATCAGGGCAATTCTGCCAAATCTGGAGGTACTAAGTTGAGAGAAGAAAAGTACGATGTGGTCGTTGTGGGTGCCGGGATGGGGGGAATGTGCGCCGGTGCCCTGGCGGTTAAGGAGGGATATAAGACCCTTGTGGTTGAAAAACGGGAGCACATAGGAGGCAGGTTCTCCACCGAGGAGGTCGAGGGCTTCAAGCTGATGACCGGGGCGCCTTTTATCCATCAATCGGGGTGGGTGCCGAAGGTGTGCAAGGAGGTGGGGGTGGAGTTCGACCGTACCCCCTGTCTGGAGGTGCTCTACTGGGTGAAGGGCGTGGAGTACAAGTTGCCCCTGCAGCACCGCATGAATGCCCTCTTTGAGATCTGCAACAGGATAGCCTCCAACAAGGCAAAGCTGATGGGCAATATCGTGAAGGAGATTGCCGGCCAGAAGATCATGACGAGCATCCACAGCGCGGTAACTGAACCTGAGAAGTTGGGCTCTATCACGATCAAGGATTGGCTGCTCCGTTACACGGACAACGAGGACGTCCACGGGATATTCGACGCTATCTCTGTTGGCATGCTGATGGCGCACTCGTATGAAATACCGGTGTATAACTTTTTCCATTTCATGGCGACTCAGAAGGGATTCAATGACGTTGACCTCTCCACCTACGGTAACCTTGCCAACGTGGAGAAGCTGGCCGGTGTGGTGAAGGCCAAGGGAGATGTGTGGACCAACTGCTCGGTGAAGAAAATACTGGTCAGCAAAGGGACGGCCGCGGCTGTAGTCGTGGAGAAGGATGGTAAAGAGTTGGAGATACTCTGCAAAGTAGCCATCAGCAATATCGGCATCAGAGAGACGGTGCATCTCTCTGGAGAAGAGAATTTCACCGAAGACTACCTGGCCGATATGAGGGTGAAGATGAGGCCTGCCCCTATCACCATCATTCATATTGCCA
This sequence comes from Chloroflexota bacterium, assembly GCA_026389585.1. Lineage (NCBI taxonomy): Bacteria > Bacillati > Chloroflexota > Chloroflexota bacterium. Next base: position 27,920 of record JAPLHP010000036.1, read on the forward strand.
GCGAGCAGCCTCTTTGCATGGCTGGTGGAGAGGCCGGGGCCATGCTGGTGGCCAATGCCAGGAGGATTACCGACGCTATCCCGCTGACTAATGCCTGTCCGGGGATGGCGCCGAAGGGTCAGCATTTAACCTGGGCCTGCGCTTCACCGCCGTCTGTCCTTTTCCCCATCGATCCTGAGGAGGAAGAGCGGCAGTGCCTGAAGGACATCGATATGGTTTTCCCCGACTGGAAGAAGAAGGGCGGGCGCATCCTCAAAATGGAGGTCCGCAATATTGACCACGATCTGCCCGAAGGGCGTACCTGGCTGGGGCCGGCGTACAATATGCAGCGTGAGACGCCGGTGAAGAACCTGTACAACGTGGGGGATGCCGTGTGTTCTCCGGGCATCGGCGGGACTTCTGGATGCGCGGAAGGGGCCAGGCGGGTAGTGGAATCAGTGAAAAAACACGTCAAGCCAGGGTAGTCATCCCATCTCTCGTTTCGTAAGGTTGAATTGCAGGGGCAAGCACAAAATATGATTTGACTAAAGTAGATCGTCGATCGTTACCTTGACATCCTGCCCAAATCCACTCTACGATTTGCAGGGCCATTACAGTAGCAGAGAAGAGGATGTTGGCCCCTAGAATAAAATGGACGAATCTGCTAGTCTTCTTGCAGCATGAATGCTCGCGGATTCATGAAAGACATAACGGATCACACATCCAAAGCGGTTGCACACTACTGGCAAACGAGGGCTACCCAGCGGAAAAGACAGGAAGCAGGTGGCAAGACTGATCAGGGTCTTCGCAGTGCCGTCACCGGTGGTGCTCAGATGGATGGTTTCATTGATCTTTTCTCAGGCCTTATCACACAGGTAGGGATACCTGCACGCTACATCTTCAGAAAGAAGGCCGTAGAACTTCCTGGTTTCTTCAGACCAACCAAAGAATGGGATCTCCTTGTTGTCCGTCAGCGGACACTGATTGCCGCCATTGAAACCAAATCCCAAGTAGGCCCCTCCTTTGGCAACAATTTCAATAACCGGACAGAAGAGGCGATCGGTAGTGCCCTTGATGTCTGGACGGCCTTCCGAGAAAAGGCGTACCTTGAAAGCCCACAGCCTTTCCTTGGTTACCTCTTCATGCTTGAGGACTGCGACGCATCAAATCGCCCCGTGGTCGTCCAAGAGCCGCATTTTAAGGTTTTCCCGGAGTTTGTAGGCGCATCATACATGCGCCGTTATGAATTGTTCTGCCGAAAGCTTGTGTCAGAGAGGCACTATTCGGCTTCTGCCTTTATCACATCATCAAGCCTTACCGGTCTTAACGGCTACTACAAAACACCGGCGGACGATCTGTCCATAGAGCGATTCGCAAAGATACTAGTTGCTCATATGACAACCTTTGTGTGAAACCATGTCGCCTACCATCCATAGACTAATCAACGGTGATGCACGAGATCTATCCTTTCTAGATGATGAGTCGGTGCATCTCGTCATCACGTCGCCGCCATATTGGAATCTCAAGCGCTACAATGAAAATCCTGACCAGATGGGACATATTCAGGACTATGAAACGTTCTTAACGGAACTGGAGAAGGTCTGGAGGCATGTTTTCCGGGTACTTGTCCCTGGAGGCCGGATGGTGTGCGTGGTCGGTGATGTCTGCGTAGCGAGACGGAGCTTTGGACGTCATCTTGTGTTTCCCCTACATGCAGATATCTGCGTTATCTGCCGACGGATCGGCTTTGACAACCTGAATCCAATTATCTGGCACAAAATCGCAAATGCTTCCTATGAGGTATCAAATGGGTCCAAATTCCTTGGCAAGCCGTATGAACCGAACGCGATTATTAAGAACGATGTAGAATTTATCCTTATGCAGCGCAAGCCTGGAGGATATCGGAAACCATCTGATGTACAACGCAATGCCAGCAGGATTTCAAAGGGTGAATTTGGCCTTTGGTTTCAACAGATATGGACCATCCCAGGAGCGTCAACTAAGCAGCACCCCGCCCCATTCCCATTAGGGTTGGCTACCCGTCTCGTCCGAATGTTCTCATTTGTGGACGATACAGTGCTCGACCCATTCTGTGGGTCTGGTACAAGCATGATTGCCGCCCTTCGGGCAGAGCGGAACAGCATCGGTATTGAGATCGATCCCGAGTATTGCCGGCTGACTGCACGATACTTGAAAGCCGAGTCTGCCAACCTCTTTTCAAATGAAAGGTTGATCTTTGAGAAGGCAACTGCGGAATGTGCATGCCTTGTCAAAGAAGATCAGGAACTTTATCAAGTCCGACCTGCACGGAAGAAATTGGATTAGGCCAACACTGACTCTTTATCTGGTATGATACATAGTAACACCGAGGTGAGCGATGCAGACTTCCAAAGTTGCCGTCAGGATAAACAAGAAGACCCTGGAGCGCCTCGATCGTCTGGTGAAGAATCAGGTTTTTCCCAACCGGAGCAGGGCAATTCAGGAAGCCATTGAAGACAAACTCAGTCGGCTGGGGCGCACGCGCCTTGCAGAGGAGTGCGCGAAGCTCGATCCTATCGCCGAGCAGGCAATGGCGGAGGAAGGATTGTCCGATCCAGTCCGACCTGCCGCAGCGGATGGCTGAGCTTCGCCGTTGGAAGCATGAGAGATGATTGCCCAACTCGGAGCCTTCGGAAGGTGTTACCTGGCGACCAGGCCACCGTCCACGGCTAGCGGATATCCAGTGACGAAAGACGCTTCATCCGAGCAAAGCCATAGCACTGCCGGAGCGATTTCTTCAGGTTTCCCGAGTCGTCCCACAGGTTCCATGGCTATGTAGTTGGCCATTATCTTCGGTTTCTCATCCAGCTTACTGCCGAGTATGGGTGTGCGGATTATTCCAGGGCAGAGGGCATTGACCCGGATACCAGAGGTAGCATAGTCAAGCGCCGCTGACTTCGTAATGCCCACGACACCGTGTTTGCTGGCGCAGTAGGAGGCCTGAGCAGGAAAACCAGTCAGTCCTGCCACCGATGCCATGTTGACAATGGCGCCCTTGCCCTGCTTGAGCATCTGGGGGATCTCGTATTTCATGCAGAGATATACGCCCTTGAGATTGACTGCGATTACATGGTCCCAATGCTCTTCTGAGCTGTTGGCGATGAATGCTATGCCTCCGGCAATGCCAGCGTTGTTGAAGGCGCAGTCCAGACGGCCGTAAGCATCAATAGTCTTTTGGACCATGGCCTCAACTTCTGCTGCCTTCGATACATCGGCCTTGATGAAGATGCCCTCACCGCCAGCGTCCTGGATCATCTTTAGTGTTTCCTCGCCGCCTTCAACTGCTATGTCGCCGATGGCAACCCTGGCGCCTTCCTTGGCAAATGCTACCGCAGTGACCCGGCCAATTCCGGAGCTGCCACCGGTTACCAGGGTGACCTTGCCGTCGAATCGTCTCACTTCATGACCTCCATGTAGCTTCTTCTGATCGGCAGTATATGGCCTGGCCTGATCGTGCGTCAATTCGGAGACTGTTTAGCAAGCGGGGAGTGCAGAGGGCAGAAGTCCCTCTGCCTCTCAAATTCGTGCAGTTGACAGGATTGTTGCGGAAGGGCAAACTCTCAGTGCGGACTCCTGAGGAGTTGGTTCGAAGTCATCTGCTGAAGGCAGTCTTTGGGGGATAGACTCGCGGGTAAAAGGAGGGGAGAAATGTCATCGTCGCAGACCTTCAAGTCTAAATACGGTCCCTGGGCGCTGGTAACGGGCGCGGCCCGGGGGATGGGCACGGAGTTTTCTTGCCAGATTGCAGCGTTGGGACTCAACCTGGTGCTGGTCGACATGCTTGCAGATGAGCTGGCAAAGGTGGCGGAAGAAATCCGGGGGAAGAGCACCGTGGAGATCAGGACTGTAGTGGTGGACCTCTCGCGGCCGGATTTCATCGAGACGGTGCGGCGGCAGACCGATGACATAGAGGTGGGACTGCTGGTGAGCAACGCAGCGTATCCGCCGGTGGGACTCTTCTTTGACCAGAGCCTGGAAGACAAGTTGAGGATGGTAGATGTGAATGTGCGGGCACCACTTATATTGGTGCAGGAGTTCGGGTCGAAGATGCTGGCACGTAAGCGCGGAGGGATCATCATGGTTGCGTCAGCGTCCGCCCTGCAGGGGGTGGCTTATGTAGCGAGCTATGCCGCGACGAAAGCCTACAACCTGATTCTGGCGGAGAGCCTTTGGGACGAGTTGCGTGAGCATGGCGTGGATGTGCTGGGGTTCATGCCGGGAGCGACACGCACGACCGGTTTCGTGCTTTCGAAACCGAATATAGGGCGCACGGTAGCGCCGATAATGGAGCCGAAGCCGACAGTCACCGAGGCATTGAAAGCACTGGGCAAGGCACCGAGCCGCATCCCGGGAAGAAGGAACCGCTGGACCCTTCTCCTGGCGCAGAAGATATTGCCGCGAAAGCAGATGATTAAGCTGGTGGGGAGTAACATGCGCCAATGGTATGGAAAGAAATAGAAGATGTTGGAGTATTCAATTAAAAAGAAGCAAATGAAGAAAATTTACGGCATCGATATCGGGGAGGTGTAATGAGAGCTGAGAAAGACAACCCCGAGCAAAAGTATAATGATTTTTGGGACTGGTTACGGACTGACTGGCATCCTATCTGGATCCTAAGTATCGTCATTGCCTATATGTACTATCTTAACACTACCGAGGAGATGTAAATGGGCAAGTCTTGGCTATGCTTAGCCCGATTTGTCATGGAGATATTGACATAGGCGCAATGGTGCGATAATATAATGAATGAACATTCAGTCATTATACTGGAGATGAGGAATGGGAAGCCGGAACCAGAAGAAAGAGCTTATCACAGAGTACCGCAGAAAGCAGATACTCGATGCTGCGCTGGCTGTTTTCTCCAGGAAGGGTTACGGCGAGGCTACCATACCAGATATCGCACGGGAGGCAGGGATCGCCGTCGGCACCATCTATAACTACTATCCGGGCAAGCGAGACCTGCTGGTGTCTGTTCTCGCCAGCCGTGTCCTCAGCGAGCCTTTTTTGATGCTCATGAAGCAGCCGCCTGAAGCGGATGACAGGACGTTCTTCAGATCGCTGATTGAGGACCGCTTGACTCTACTCAATGAGAACGCAGACAAATTTCTCTTTATGCTCGGCGAGGCCTACCGCGATCAGGAATTCCGGCGGCAGTGGACGCAGGGAGTGATTCAACCGGCCCTGAAGCGAGCGGAGAAATTCATGACCTCGAAGATGGATTCGGGCGCCTTTCGCCCCATGAATGCCAGCGTTATGGTGCGGGCACTGGCGGGGATGGCCATCGGCTTCGCAGTGCTGGCCATGGTAGAGGGAGAAGCGAGCCCCTGCCGGGGTATTCCCATCAAAAAAATCGCGCCGCTGCTGGCAGACATCGTCCTGACTGGAGTTCGAGCAAGGAAGAGCTGATCCCCCCCGAGAAATCGGGGGTGGAAGACCGGAAACGGAGGGATGATATGCAGTCTTTTGCCATCGAAACAAGGAGCCTCACCAAGAGATTCGGTTCGTTTGTGGCGCTGAGCAATCTGAATCTGAGTATTGAGAAAGGGGCTATCCACGGGCTGCTGGGCCCGAACGGCGCCGGCAAGACCACCGCTATCAAGATACTGTGCGGCTTGCTGAAGCCGAGCGGCGGCGAAGCATACATCTTCGGCAGGAAGGTACCGGATAGAAGCATTCTGTCCGAAATAGGATATATGCCGCAGGAAACCGCCCTCTATCTGGACCTGACTGTGCATGACAACATGGCGTTGTACGGTGAGCTCTTCGGCCTGTCGAAAACCAGGATCGCCGAGAGGGAGAAGGAATTGCTTGCCTTCATTGCCCTGGAGAAATGGAGGGACGTGCTGGTGTCGAAACTGAGCGGCGGCATGAAACACAGAGTGTCGCTGGCGTGCACCATGATACATGAGCCGAAGCTCCTTTTCCTGGACGAGCCTACTGTTGGCGTCGACCCGGAGTTAAGGGCTTCATTTTGGGAGTACTTCGACCTGCTGAAGAGGAAAGGCGTTACGATTGTGCTGACAACGCACTACATGGACGAGGCCCAACATTGCGACATGATAGGGCTGCTGAGGCAGGGACTGCTTCTGGCGGAAGGCACACCCGGTGAGGTTGTCCGGTCTGTCAATGCAACAAGCCTTGAAGAAGCCTTTCTGGCACTGGCAAGGCGTGAGGATGTCAGAGCATGAATATTCGCAGGGCCTTCACCATCACCAAACGGATTTTCAGGGGTCTAAGAAACGATAGGCGCACAGTCGCTTTGATGTTCTTAGCTCCGGTTGTTGCCGTGTTAGTGTTTGGCGTGGCATTCAGCGGCGACATAAAAGACGTGGCTGTGGTTGTGGTCAACCAGGACGCGGGGGCAAGTGCCCCCGGCTCCAATGTCACCGTATCATTTGCGGAGAAGATCGTAGCCAACTTCGATGGGGAAGTCCTCAAAGTGGAAAGCATTGCTGGTATTGAGGAAGGTGTCCGCCGTGTGGAAGAAGGTGGAGCCTACGCAGTGATCATCTTCCCGGAGGATTTCTCCCAAAACATCATGAGAATGCAAAACCCGTCCTCTTCGGCCAGCACCACGATTCAGGTGAGAGAGGACAGGAGCAATGTCAATGTGGCTAATGCCATAACCAAGGGCGTCAGTGATGCTGTTCTCAAGACAATGCAGGAGGCCGGCCAGGAGTCTCCTGTAACGGTGGACACAGAGAATGCTATCTATGGTAAGGGCGCTAAGTTCATCGATTTCTTCGTCCCCGGTATCATGACTTTTATAGTCTTTCTTCTTACTACCCTCCTCACTCTCGTATCCTTTGTCGGAGAGCGGACCTCGGGAACACTGGAAAGGTTGCAGGCTACACCGCTGAGAGAGAGCGAGGTGGTCGCAGGATATACCATCGCTTTCGGCGTAATAGGCATGTTGCAGGCTATTGTACTCCTGACCATAGGTGTCGCGGTTTTCCACATAATGATAGTGGGGAACATAATACTGGCGTTTGTGGTCATCGCCGTGCTGGCTGTGGTCAGCCTCAGTCTGGGGATACTGCTCTCCAGTCTAGCGAAGAGAGAGTCCCAGGCCGTCCAGTTCTTCCCTCTCATAGCGCTGCCCACGTTCTTGCTGGCGGGGATTTTCTGGCCTGTCGAGGCGATACCTCAATGGTTGAGGCCGCTCTCGTATGCGATTCCTCCGACATATGCTGTGGATGCCACACGCGGGGTCATGTTGAGGGGCTGGGGGTTCAGCGGCATCTGGGTGGACATCGTGGCCCTGTGCGGATTCGCGGCTGCTTTCCTGGGGCTGGCCATCCTGTCCCTGAAAAGAGGCCGGCAGTAGATCGAGGGAGTCCGCCCCGCCGTCTCCACAGATTCAATTCAAGGGGTTTTCTAGCAACTGGGTAGTGCAGAGGGGCAGAAGCCCCTTTGCCAGGGTTTGGGGGTGTCCCCCACCTTCAAAAGTCCCCCAAGACTGGGGGACTACAGGGGGTTGAAAGAGCTAATAGACGACCTCAATTCAATTTATTTGACTATCCTGCATTCTTGGACTAGCATTCTAATATCAGCGGTGATTCCATAGGCCTGATTCTCTGAGCACAGGAAAATCCACTATCTGAAGTGGATTTTTTCTGTATTTTGCACTTGGTTTGATGATAGAGAAGGCAGTCCTGCCAATGAGTGGATCAGGTACCGGCCGCTGCATATAGAAAGGAGCTTCACGTGATGGAGCAAACAAGGTGGTACAAGAGGCGGTGGGTTGCCCTGGGGTTCCTGAGTTTCTCTCTGTTGGTTATTGCCTTGGATAATACTGTGCTGAACCTGGCTATGCCAACCATATCCACCAAGCTGGGCTCTACTCTCAGTGGAATGCAGTGGATCGTTGACGCCTATGTACTGGTTTTCGCAGCATTGCTGCTGACGATGGGTTCTATCGGCGACCGTATAGGTCGGAAGAGAACGCTGCAAGCGGGCCTGATAGTCTTCGGTTGTTTCTCCCTGGGTGCAGCGCTTTCCAGGTCTACGGGAATGCTTATTGCCATGCGCGCCATAATGGGTATCGGCGGTGCCATGATCATGCCCTCCACCCTCTCGATTCTGACGGCCACCTTCCGCGATCCCAAGGAGCGCGGCCAGGCCATTGCCCTCTGGGCCGCGGTTTTTGCGCTGGGGTTGGGCATTGGGCCTCTTGTGGGAGGATGGCTTCTGGCACACTTCAGTTGGAGCTCTGTGTTTTACATCAATCTGCCTATTGTAGTAGTTGCCTTGATCGGCGGATACATCTTCCTCCATGATTCCAGGGATGAGCATCCCAGCAAGATTGACCTTCCTGGATCTGTACTCTCGATTGCCGGACTCTTCGCGTTGGTATATGGCATCATTGAGGCCGGGCAGAGTAGCTGGACGGCTCACAATGTGCTCTATGCTTTCGGTGCCGCGGCGGTCCTCCTGGGCGCATTCGCCTATTGGGAATGGCGTTCGCCGAATGCCGTGTTGCCAATAGCCTTCTTCAAGAACATGTCCTTCACCGGAGCCAATATCGCCCTCACGCTAGTTGCCTTTGCTCTGATGGGGTCCATGTTCTTCATGGGCCAGTATCTTCAGACTGTACAGGGCTACACCCCGCTAAAAACCGGGGTACTGATGTTGCCTTTTGCCTTTACGTCCTTTGCTGCAGCAGCAATGTCGGCCCGGGTTGCCCAGCGCATCGGCACCAAGTTCACAGTCGCCTTAGGTATTCTCATATCAGCTGCTGGCCTCTTCTACCTCTCCCGGGTGGTCGAAGTAAACACGAGTTACCCGACGATCCTGCTTGGCATGGTTATTATGTCCCTCGGCATAGGTTCGACCATGAGTCCGGCCACGAACTCCATCATGGGGTCGATTCCTGTGAGGAAAGCCGGGGTTGGTTCTGCCATGAACGATACCACGCGCCAGGTGGGGGCGGCTCTGGGAGTGGCAGTGCTCGGCGCACTCATGAATTCCGTCTACATCAGCAAGATCAATGCCATGAAGGATACTTTCTCCTCAACTCCACAGGTTTTCGAGCTCATTCGCAGCAGCATACAGCGCGCACATTTCGTCGCCCAGAATATGATACCCGACCCGCAGCTATCTCAGATGATTGTCAATAAAGCCGACGAAGCGTTTGTCTCCGGCATGGTCCGTGGTACGCTGATCGCTTCCATCGTTATGGCTGTCGCCTCTGTCGTTACCCTGATCATTTTGCCCTCGCGGGTCCGCCCTGCCAAGGAAGAGGACCATGCACCGGGTATTCCGGATTCCAGCAAGGTTGAGTGACGCTTTCGGCGTGAGAAAGCTGTGGTTGGTGGGCCAGTATGCTAGCGGACAAATATCAGAACTACATGTACAACCTCATTAAGCAGGCGATCGATGAGGCCGGCCCACGGCCGGCCTGCAGTGAGGAGGAAAAGAGGCTGGGGCGCCTTCTGGTCAGGGAATGGACACCCATCTGTAATGTGGTTACTGCCGAGTCTTTTATCTGCAGCCCCCGCGCCTATCTGGGCCATCTGCGCTTGTCAGTATTTTCATACTTCGTAGCGGTCATCTTATACTGGTTCTACCCGCCGGTCTCCTTTGCCCTGGCTACCCTCAGCTTCGCTATACCGCTTTTCGAGCTGAGGGGATACCGTGAAGTCGTCGACTTTCTGTTCGCGCGGAAACGCGGCGAGAACATCATAGGAGTGATTCAACCCCGTGGCGAAGTCAAACAGAGGGTTATTGTCAGCGCCCACCAGGATTCAGCCAACGAGTTCTATCTCCTGTATCGCCTGGGGAGTGCTGCTATTCTGCTTATGGCGATCCCTTTTGTAGGCGTCCTTCAATCCTCGGCGGCAGCCTAGTGCAAAAATGAGCCAACAGCCTATAGTTAACTTAACCCAGCACGGCTTCCTTGTGCCGTGCACTATGGCACTGGATGTTCACTGCCACTGGTAAACTGGCAATGTGGCCGGGGAAGACCTCGGCATGAACCGCCAGGGCTGTGGTCCTCCCTCCGAACCCCTGAGGGCCAATGCCCAGGGCATTGATCCGCCGCAAGAGCTCCTTTTCCAGGTCAGCCACTTCAGAGTCCGGGTTTGCTTCGCCGAGGGGACGCAGCAGGGCTTCTTTGGACAGCAACACCGCTTTATCTGCCGTGCCGCCGATGCCGACTCCTACGATCACAGGGGGACAGGGATTGCTGCCAGCCTCCTCTACCGCCCTGACTACAAAGTCGGCCACCCCCTGCTTACCTTGCGCCGGTAACAGCATCCCCAAACGAGTCATATTCTCTGATCCCCCGCCTTTGGGCATCACCGTAATCCTGAGCCGGTCACCAGGTACTACCCTGGTATGGATGATGGGGGGGCAATTATCCCTGGTATTAATTCTTGTCGAGAAAAGATGCTGTACCATCGATTTGCGCAGGTATCCATTCTTATAGCCCTGGCGCACCCCTTCCTCCACAGCAGCATCGAGTTCCCCCCCGCGAATATGAACCTCTTGGCCTAACTCCAGCAAGATCACCGTGCTGCCGCAATCCTGACACAAAGGAAGGCCCTCCCTGGCAGCAATATCGGCATTCTCCAGTATCTGGTGCAGGGTCTCTCTCCCCAGCGGGGATTCCTCAGTATCCTCTGCATCCCTGAGGGCTTTGACGACATCTTCAGGCAGGAAGAAATTCGCCTCCTGGCACAGGCGGGCTACAGTCTGAGCAATATCACCAGCGTCGATTTCCTTCTGAGGCATAGTCATCCTCCTTCAGCTTTTACGTCACGAAATCCCACTATGCGTGCCCGCTGCAGCAAGCGCTCCGGCTGCAGCTAGTGCCTGGTGGCACAAGGCAGCGTAACAATCGAGATTGCTTCGCTGCGCTCGCAATGACACGGTTAAGCGCTAGAGAGGGATATTCCCATGCTTTTTGGCAGGGAGGGTATCCACCTTGTTCCTCAGCATTTCCAGCGCCCTTATCAGTTTGGGCCGTGTTTCTCGCGGGTCGATGACGTCGTCAATATAACCTCTGGACGCAGCTATAAATGGGTTGGCAAACTTGTCTCTATATTCCTCAATGAGTTTGCGCCGTGCCTCTTCCGGCTTCTCTGCCCTGGCAATTTCGCTGCGGAAGACGATGTTCACTGCTCCCTCGGGGCCCATCACTGCAATCTCAGCCGTAGGCCAGGCATAGTTTATATCGCCCCCCAAGCCCTTGCTGCTCATTACTACATAGGCCCCACCATAGGCTTTGCGGGTAATCACGCTGATTTTAGGGACGGTCGCTTCGGCATACGCATAAAGGAACTTGGCCCCGTGCCTGATAATACCTCCGAACTCCTGGTCGGTGCCCGGCATATACCCCGGAACGTCGACAAAGGTAATCAGCGGGATACTGAAGCAATCACAAAAGCGGACAAACCTCGCCCCCTTGTCCGAGGCATTGATATCAATAGACCCGGCCAGATGCGAAGGCTGCTGAGCCACAATTCCCACGCTCTGCCCACTGAGCCTGGCAAAGCCGACGATAAGATTGGGGGCAAAGTGTTGATGCACCTCCATGAAATCACCTTTGTCCACCACCCTGGTGATAACCTCCTTCATGTTGTACGCCTTGGTCGGATCCACGGGAACAATGGAGAGCAGCTCCTCGTCCCTCCGGTCAGGATCATCTTTTGGCTCCACCCGGGGTGTCTCCTCCATGTTATTTTGAGGAAGGAAGCTTATGAGGCGGCGCACCTTCTGGAGAACTTCTTGCTCGCTATCCGCAATAAAGTGGCAATTGCCACTCCTCTGAGCATGAACCATGGCCCCACCCAGATCCTCGTGGGAAACCTCCTCTCCACAGACGGTCTTGATGACATCGGGACCAGTGATATACATCTGCCCCAGGCCCTTTACCATGAAGATAAAATCGGTGATTGCCGGAGAATAGACAGCACCTCCAGCAGTGGGCCCCATTATCACCGAAATCTGAGGAACCACTCCCGAGTAGAGGGTATTTCGAGCAAAGATCTCACCGTAGCCCTTAAGGCTGTCCACCCCCTCCTGAATTCGCGCTCCGCCCGAATCAAGCAAGCCAACGCAGGGAGCCCCATTCTTAGCTGCCAGGTCCATCACCTTGCAGATTTTCTCTGACGCTACCAGTGACAGCGTGCCACCAATCACCGTGAAATCCTGGGAATAGACATAGGCCATCCTGCCATCAATCTTGCCGTAGCCGGTAACTACGGAATCCCCCAGGAATCTTTGTTCATCCAGGCCGAATTCGCTCGAACGATGAGTAACGAAGCAATCCAACTCCTCAAAGGTACCGCGATCGAAAAGGAGGTTGATCCTCTCCCTGGCGGTAAGTTTACCCTTAGCGTGCTGGGCTTCGATGCGCTTGACACCCCCGCCCTGCTTTGCCTGTTCCCTGAGCTTGGCAAGGTTTTCTACTTTCTTTTCAATTGGTTCAATAGCCATTTCTGATCCAAAACCCCCTTCCCCATCAGATTTCCCAGAAGCCTCTGCTCAGGACAGTTGAGACAGCCTTTGCTTTATCTTTTCCAGCCTGCCCTCAGAATCGAGGAGCTTCTCTCGCTCTTTTTCTATTACCGAAGACGGCGCTTTACTCATGAAAGAATCATCACCAAGTCTAGCCTTAAGGCCGGTTATCCTGGCCTGCAGAGACTCCTTTTCCTTTTCCAGGCGCCGCCTTTCTGATTCCAGGTCAACCATCATGGGCAGGATGATTTCAACATCCTTCAACACCAGTACTGTAGCACCTTGCGGACTCCCTCCACTCTTTTCCTGATAACCCAGAATAGCCAGGGGTTGTACTCGAGCCAGGGTTTCAATGGCCTGGCGGTGGGGCTCGATGGCTGACTTATTCACGGCATAGATCTGGGCTGCGATCCATCGAGCGGACTCAACCCTGGACTCGGCCCGTGCATTGCGAATACTGTGGATCACATCAATAACCGTCCCCATCTCCTCCTCTGCCTGGGTATCGATGGCCCCTCGGGCAGCAGGATAGGCAGCGATCATAATAGAATCAGGCCTGGCTTCATCCTGCGGAAGGTGTGAAACCAGCGTCTGCCATATCTCTTCAGTAATGAAGGGCATAAAGGGATGGGCCAGCCTCAGAGAGGTTTCCAGGGTGTCAAACAAGACGGGGATGGGTGACGGCAAACTCCCATCGCGAAGGCGGATCTTCGCCAGCTCGATATACCAATCACAGAATTCTCCCCACAGAAAGTCATGGACCTGTGTTTCGGCCTCACCAAACTGGAAGTCTTCCAGCAGCTTGTTCACTTTGGCTACCAGCCGATCCAGGCGGCTCAGAATCCATCGGTCTTCTACCGGCAGTCCGGGTTGCAGTGTCACCTCTTCCATCTGTGGCGGCAGGCTCCTTATTACAAATCTGGCTGCATTCCACAGTTTGTTGGCGAAGTTGCGAGATGACTCCAGCTTCTGGCTGCTTATCTGGACGTCGTTCCCCGGCGCAGTGCCGGTCGTAACCGCGAAGCGCAGGGCATCAGCACCATAAGCATCAATTGCCGTCACAGGGTTGATGACATTCCCTTTCATCTTGCTCATCTTCTCCCCTTTCTCGTCCCTCACCAGGCCATGAAGGTAGACCCAGCGAAAGGGGATATCGCCCGTATTCTCAATACCCATCATGATCATCCTGGCTACCCAGAAGAAAAGGATATCATAACCTGTTTCCATCACAGTGGTAGGATAAAAATATCGGAAGTCCTCCGTATCCTCAGGCCAGCCCAGGGTGGAGTGAGGCCAGAGTCCGGAACTGAACCAGGTATCAAGAATATCCGACTCCTGATAGATATTGGTTGAGCCACAATGAGCGCATTCCCCGGGCTGATCGACAGTAACCGTGGGTTGGCCGCAGGCTTCACAATACCATACCGGGATCCGGTGACCCCACCAAAGCTGGCGGCTGATGCACCAATCACGGATACTCTCCATCCAGTGCAAATAGACCTTGGTGAATTGCTCAGGGATGATGGTTATCCGTCCTTCCCTCACAGCCTTAACAGCCGGTTCGGCTAAGGGCTGAGTTTTGACGAACCACTGCCGACTGGCCCAGGGTTCAACGATGGTGCCGCACCGGGTACAGTGCCCTACGGACTGAAGATGTGGTTCAATCTTCAGCAGGAGCCCGTCCTTCTCCAGCCGGGCCAGCAAGGCTTTGCGGCAATCGAAACGGTCGTATCCATCATAAGGCCCTGCTTCCTTATTCAGGGTAGCATCGGCGTTTAATATGTTTACCGAAGGCAGTTTATGCCGCTGGGCCATCTCAAAATCCACGGGGTCATGAGAGGGAGTAACCTTCAGTGCGCCTGTACCAAAGGCCGTGTCCACAGCTTCATCAGCGATAACCGGTATGGGGCGGGAGATCACGGGAATGGCCACACTCTTGCCTACCAGGCTGCTGAAACGCTTGTCGGCAGGATTGACCGCCACAGCAGTATCGCCGAACATGGTCTCGGGACGAGTGGTGGCTACAGTGACGTGGCCCGGCTCACCAACCACGGGGTAGTTGATGTAATAAAGATGCCCTTCTATCTCTCGATGTTCCGTTTCCAGGTCGGAGAGCGCCGTCCGGCAGCGGGGACACCAGTTGATAATCCGCTCCCCTCGATAGATAAGTCCCTTCTCGTATAGACGAACAAAAGTGGTGGCCACCGCACGGCTGGGCTTCTCATCCATAGTGAACATCTCCCTGGTCCAATCGCAGGAGGCGCCCATTCTTCTATGTTGCTCTCTGACAGTCTCCCGGCATTTGTTGGCCCATTGCCATGCCCTTTGCAAGAACTTCTCTCTCCCCAGGTCGAACCGGGTTGATCCCTCCGCAGCCAGTTGCCGCTCCAGTACCACGTGAACCGCAATGCTGGCATGGTCAACCCCCGGGAGCCAGAGAGCCTCCTCCCCTTTCATGCGATGCCAGCGGACCATGATGTCCTCGATGGTAGCTACCAAAGCATGCCCCAGATGCAATTCACCGGTAACATTGGGTGGGGGCATGATAATGGTGAAGGGTTTCCTGTTGCGGTCTATCCTGGGGGTGAAGTAGCCTTTCCTGGACCAGAATTCGTAGATCCTACCCTCAACCTGACCAGGTTCGTAGGCTTTAGGTAGCTGTTCTGCCTGGTCTATTCCCTTAACACTCATCCCTTTTTGTCCACGCCTTTCGCAGCATGCCTATCCACTTTCGAGGCCACTTCCCTTCAGTAGGGACAGACCTTCAGGTCTGTCCACTAATCTCCGGCTTCAGACCTCGGACAGCATTAGCAGACTCCGGACAGAGCTAAAGCTCTGTCCCTACAAGACCATACCGCATTACAGGCCCCATACAGGCTATAGGCAGCATGGCCATCCAGGGTTGCACCTGCAAACCTGAATATCCCATATTGTAACTAACCTAATCCTCCAGCATCAGGGACAAACGATCCTAAAAGTGAATAGTCCTCGTAACTGTCTACCAATCCCTTCCGCACTGGATTATTGAAGATGTACAGGGCTACATCCTGTAGTGCTTCTTCCTTCCTCAGAATATGGTCATAGTAACTTCTCTGCCATAGAGAATCACCATAAGCTTTCTTGAAGGCTACCCCACTCCTCTGCTTAAAGAGCTTCATGAATTTAGGTAAGGAGGAATCTTCCTTGCCAACGATTAGAAGATGAAGGTGATCGGGCATAAAGCAGTAGGCATAAACACTGAACCCAGCTCGTCTGGATGTCTCTTCAAGAGCAGGGAGGAGGCTATTGACAATGTTCTTGTGTTTGAAGTAGGGCTTCCCCTGTTCTGTAGAGCAAGTTATAAAATAGGCATAAGAACCGGCGTAGTCAAAGCTTCTAAGCCTCGGTGAGGAATTTCGTCGTCTCAAGTGATCTTTGATCATTTCCCTTCAGTAGGGACAGACCTGAAGGTCTGTCCACTAATCTCCGGCTTCAGGATTCGGACAGCATTAGCAGACTTCGGACAGAGCTTCGGACAGACCTAAAGGTCTGTCCCTACAACTCCAGACCCCTACAGGCTGCTAGGCTGCCAATAAACTGACAACCTTGTCCAGAATCCTGTGAGCCACCTCCGATTTTGGCATCAGGGGCAGCTCATCCACATTACCTTGAGCATCGATCAGGGCCACCTTATTGGTATCAGCTCCAAAGCCGCTGCCCGCCTCAGTGATATTGTTAGCCACGATAAGGTGGAGCCCCTTGTTCTTCAGCTTAACAGTCGCGTTTTGCACCGCGTTCTCGCTTTCAGCAGCAAACCCCACCTTGATGAGATTTCCCTTTACTTCGCTGATGATATCGGGATTCCTGATCAAATCCAACTGCATCAGGGGGAACTCCTCTTTTTTCAGCTTGCTCTTAGCGGCGGTCGCCGGGCGATAATCGGCCACAGCTGCCGCCATGATCAGGGCATCTGTCCCAGGAACAACCTTCAGGACCGCTTCCCGCATCTGGAGCGCTGTTTGAACCTGGACCATCTCCACCCCGTCAGGAGCAGGGAGTGTGGTAGGAGCACTGATCAAGGTTACCTTTGCCCCCCGTTCCCGGGCAGCCTCGGCCAGAGCGTAACCCATCTTGCCCGAGCTCCTGTTGCAGATAAGACGAACCGGATCAATAGGCTCCTGGGTACCGCCTGCAGTAACAACGACATGCTTCCCCGCCAGATCGCTCTTCCTATCGAGAATCCGGCGAATGGCCGCCAGAATATCTTCAACATCGGCCAGACGCCCCTTGCCCGTCTCCCCGCAAGCCAAAGCGCCATAGCCCGGTTCCACGATCTTGAATCCCCTGTTGCGGAGCTTGGTCAAGTTCTCCTGGGTAATCGCATTTTCCCACATATGCACGTTCATCGCCGGCGCCAGGACAACAGGCGCCTTTGTGGCCAGTACCGTACAGCAGAGCATATCGTCGGCGATACCTGCCGCCAGCTTGGCCATGATATTAGCCGTAGCCGGGGCGATGACCACCACCTCAGCCCGTTCAGCCAGGGCAATGTGTTCGATATCGTATTCGTCGGGGTTGGCAAACATGTCGGTAGCCACCGGCCGGTGAGTGATGCTGCGAAAGGTCAGCGGAGTGACGAACTCGGTGGCACATTTGGTCATGACCACGTCCACTTTGGCCCCGGCCTGCGTCAGCTTGCTGGCCAGTTCTGCCGCCTTATAGGCAGCAATACTGCCAGTCACACCCAGAACTACCGTCTTATCCTTTACCATACCGGACTCCATATTAACCTAATGATTCTGAAAACGCCATACTTTTGGCCTCTGAATCCCCTGGTGCGACAGGGTCAGGATCGATTCAAGTCGTAAATCAACTGCAGCCCGAGCAGGGTCAGGTGGCGGTTTACCACCTCTATTACCTTCGTCTCCCTGGCAATGACCTCCGCATAGCCGCCAGTGGCAATCACTTTGGCCTTTCCCCCCAACTCCCGGCTGAGGCGACCCACCAGACCTTCAACCATCCCAACGTAGCCAAAAATGACCCCTGACTGCATGGCAGCAACGGTGCTCTTGCCAATGGCATTTGGGGGACGGATCAGTTCTATTCGAGGCAACCTGGCCGTGCGGGTAAATAGCGCTTCCGTAGCTGTCTCCATACCAGGCGCTATAGCTCCGCCAAGATAAGTACCGTCCTCAGAAATGACGTCGAAGGTGGTGGCAGTGCCCATATCAATGACGATCGCCGGCCCACCGTAGAGTCGATACGCAGCGGCCGCGTTGACTATCCGATCGCCACCAACCTCCCGGGGATTGTCCATATTGATGCGCACTCCAGTCTTTAGCCCCGGCTCCACTACCAGCAACTTTACCCCGAGATAACGCTGGCAGAGCTCCTCAAACACAGTAGCCAGGGGAGGCACCACACTGCACATAATGGCCTCTTTTATGTCATCCTTGGCCACACCGTGGTGCGGCAACAGATTGATCAACAAAGAGGCGTATTCGTCCGACGAGCGGTGAATACCGGTGGCTATAGAGAGGTGGGTCTTCAGTTCCCCGCCATCGAAGATACCGTAGGCAACCTTGGAGTTTCCGACGTCAATAGCTAGTAGCATCTGTTACCCTCCGATTAGCCCCACTTCATAGAGAATCATCCTTGAGCCTGCTGATAACTACTGGCAGAACAGGCAAAAGGTCGCTGGCCAGCATTCCCGCATCCCCCAGATCCTTTCTCACCAGCTCCCCGGCCTGGCTGTGAAGGAATACCCCTGCAACAGCAGCATCGAAGAGGCTGAGCCCCTGAGCTACCAATCCGGCGATCGCTCCGGCGAGCACATCTCCCGTCCCTGCTGAAGCCAGCCCCGGGTTCGCTGTGGGGTTGATCACCATCCTGCCATCCGGAGCAGCCACTATAGTATAGGCTCCTTTGAGCACAATAGTTTTCTGCCATGAAACGGCTGCCTCCCTGGCCACGCTCAGCCGCCTGGACTGGATTTCATCCACAGAGCGTCCAGTGAGCCTCGACATTTCCCCAGGATGCGGGGTGAGTACAGCATCGCAAGGCAGCTTTTGCCACCATTGGGATATCCCGGCCAATGTGTTGAGAGCATCCGCATCAAGAACCAGGGCAGGCAAGTCGGCCGAAGAAAAAAAGATTGTTTTCATAAACTCAACCACAGAAGGACTTTGGCCAGAGCCACACCCCAGGAGAAGGACATTATAGTTAGCCAGTGACGGCCGAATGGTCTCAAACGCATCAGCCGTCACAATTCCCGGCTCTGATTCCGGCAATGGAGCATAGATCACCTCTGTCAACTTCGAAGCCAGGATAGGCTGAAGGCTGCGAGCAGTGGCGAGCGTCACCAGTCCCGCCCCCACCCTGGCAGCGGCGGTGCAGGCAAGATAGACTGCGCCTATGTAATTGATTGAGCCGCCGACTACAAGAACCCTGCCAAAGGTACCCTTATTGGCATCCGGCAGGCGCTCTGGAAGCAACCCCCTTACCTTCTCGCGGGTAACCACCTCTGTGGGAATATCCTCTGCCAGCTTTGACGGTATGCCAATATCAGCCACAACAAGCCTGCCAACCTTACCCGCACCGGGGAAAGCAAACAACCCATGCTTGGGATAACCAAGCGTCACAGTAAAATCAGCGGCAGGGCAAGCAGCATCAACAGCCCCTGTATCTGCATTAAGTCCTGAAGGAAGGTCAACAGCGACAAGCCGGAGATTTCTATTCTTCTCCTTCGCCTCCATCACCTTCAACAATGCCTGTTTGAAAACACCCTCTATGGGTCTCGTCTTGCCAGTACCGAAGAGGGCATCGACAACTACCTCTATTGATGGCAGCAGACTATCGAGGGCAGCCAGACTATCATGCTTGATAGCAGCTATGGTAGGAATGCTCCTCCTCTGAATAAGCTGATAATTGATATCGGGATCCGCACGCTTTCCCGGGAAGTAGACATAAACGTCGGCCCCCCAATCGTGCAGGTGCCGGGCAGCTACCAACCCATCACCACCGTTATTCCCCGGGCCTACCAGAACCAGGATACGGCGTCCGGCAACACCACCCAGCCACCCTCTCACCTCCCGTGCCACAGCCAACCCGGCCTTTTCCATCAGCACTTCCGAGGGCAGACCTATTGCAGCAGCACGCTGCTCGATCTCTCGCATCTGCTCGCTGGTAACAACTTTCAAAATATTTCTCCTGAGCGACACAATTATATCAGATGGCTTTTCCCCGGGACAACGCACATGTGCGCAGTGTCCAGGGCATACTATGCAGTTTTTGGGCTATTCGTGGCTGGTCGTAACAGCGAGGCGTGTGGGGATGAGCCCGGGGATTTATCCCTTGCTCTGGGTTTCAGGCTAACTTTATCTTCTTCCTGGCACGGCTATCCAGGTAATGCTGCAGACGTTCCTTCGTAGTTACCCACCTGCCACCGAGCCTCATCGCCCATAGCCTTCCCTTCTCTGCCTGTGCCCTCAAGGTAACTGATGCAAGGCCCGAGAGCCGCGATGCTGCCCTCAAATCAATGAGCTCATCGATGCTGCAGGCAGCCAATTGCCCCGCAGGAAAGCGCTTGCTAGCATCCATGATCTCTACCGAAGAAAGGCTGTCATCTTTGGTGTAGTTCAGGATCACCCCCGGCTCTGCCTCTCTGCTATAGTTCAATGCCATCTCGCGATCCCTAAGATAAACTGTAAGCATATCAACCTCAGGCTCATACTCAATATTCAGGGTGCTCTTCGCCCTTGCTTCAGCCTTTGCCTGTTTCATCATGTGCCCCCCTATCTCATCTTGATCACAGTCACCACGAAGGTATACGAGCCTATCATCAGCCAGATGACTTTCAACTTCCCGTGACGGGATTCCCACTTGTCGCCTTTGGGCAACCGTTCTCCTGCCTTAACAGCTTCCTCAACCTCATCTAGAGTCAGCTTGTACAGCCGCATCTTGTTCTTAGCATGGCGGCTGAATTGCACCTCCATCAGGGTTATTATAAGCGCAATCGCTTATGACTGTCAACGCCTGCGCTCAGTAGCCAGGATAATATCGTGGTTTGTGCAATTTAATACTAGGAGTGTGTCCGAGTAATACCTATGCTGAGCGTGGGCGACCTTGATTTTTGACTTCTTCTAGGCACGGCCAACCTATTACTCAGACAGGCTCCTAGTGCCTGGTTGCACAAGTAAGCGTAGCAATCGAGATTCTTCGCTGCGCTCAGAATGACACAATGGCCAAGCAGAATGCCACCTAAGAGCCTGTCATCATGACAGTGGGCGACATGTTACCATGACGGTGGGCAATATGTCAGAATGACATGTGGTAGTTCTAAGATAATGACACCCATCAATGGTTCTGTGAAAATGTCACCCTGAGCCGAAGCCGAAGGGTCTCCCCTCACAAAGCGAATGACGCTTATTCTTGCAACTAAGCACTAGGCCCACAGAGTGTCATGGTCATGCCCCAGCGCAGCACTCTCACGGAAACTGGTATAATATCAAGCACTACACAAAGAAATCTGACTGGCCGGAGGACACCATGGATGACATCAAGAGCGCATTTGAGAGAGCAATGGAGAGAATAGCGAACCTCGAAGAGCCATCAAAAGATGAGGTTATGCAATGGAAGTATACGCCTGAGGGGCAAAAACTGGCGGTAAAGTATTTCAAAGAGGACATCAACCTGATCGCCGAGCTAGGAAAATTCAAGGAAGAAGAGAAACGCTTTGTTGCCAAAGGAGCAGAGGAGGTTCTGCTGAGAAATATAACCCTCCCCGCTAATGAGCCTGCCAAGAAAACCACGAAGAAAGCCATGGAGGCCCTTAAGGCCATTAAAAGGGATAAGGGCGCCCTGGAGAACGTTTACAGCAAAATGAGGCGCGTTTTTGATCACTATGCGCAAGAGGGAGAGCAGCAGAGAAGGCAGGCTTATGAGATGCTAAAACAGGACTTTCAGATGAGGATGCAGCAAGCCTTACAGCAGCAGGGCCTGCCGCCCGGATCAAAGATCAACATAGAGAGCCAGCCGCAATTCCAGGAGGAGTGGCACAGAACCATGGCCCACCTGGACTCTCAATATAGCCAACTACTCGATGAATACAAGCAGGAGGTAGAGGGTTTACGCTAAGGAACCGACCATCTCCCCGAAGCTCCCTGGCATCGCCAGCAAGATCCGAGAGGCCTATCTCTCGGGTTCTGTCTATGGACCAAAATGGTTCACCAGACTTAACCCATCCACACCAAAAAGTCGGGGCATTCCTTGAGGTTGCCATAACACACACTGCGGGCTGGACATGAGAATAAGGGATATTATTAAGCATAAGCAGAAGGGTATTTCGTTTGAGTTTTTCCCACCGAAGACGGAAGCGGGTGAGAAGCAGCTTTTTGATACTATTCGAAGGTTGCAGGCCTTCGAGCCCGGTTTCGTTTCCGTAACCTACGGAGCCGGGGGTAGTACTCGCAAGAATACCCGACATGTGATTGAACGGATCGTGCAGGAAACCGCCCTCAGCCCGATGCCACACGTGACCTGTATCGGTGAAAGCGATGAGGGCTTGAGGGGTATGCTACGAGACTATCAGGAATTGGGCGTGGAGAATATTCTCGCGCTCAGAGGGGATCTCCCGGAGGGGGAGACGGGGTTGACCGCCGATGCCACCAGCCGCCACGGCATTGACGTGGTGAAGCTGGCAGCATCGTTCAAGGCATTCTCCATAGGGGTCGCTGTGTATCCTGAAGGGCACGCCGAGGCCTCCAGTCTTGAGAGTGACCTGCTCTACACCAAGCAGAAGATCGAAGCAGGAGCCGACTTTGCCATCACTCAGATGTTCTTCGACAACCGCTTCTTCTACGATCTTGTGGAAAAGGCAGGGGCAGTCGGGATTCGGATTCCGATTATCCCAGGCATTATGCCCATAACAGATGTGGCAAAGATAAAGCGGTTTACCCAGACCTGCGGGGCGACGCTGCCGACTACGCTCATCCACCGGATGGAGAACGCTGGTTCCCCGGATGAAGTGGAGAGAATGGGCATAGAATTCGCCACCAGGCAGTGTGAAGATCTATGGCAAAACGGAGTCCGCTTCTTCCATTTCTATACGCTTAACCGCGGTGAGGCAATCACCCGGATTCTTCACAACCTCTCTTTGAATACATGAGGTGGGCACCGCAACTCGAACGACATCGGTCATGATTCCGTCCAGCTCAGGATATACCCGGTATCCCCCACGTCCAGATCAGGTTTCGCCACCGCCCATCTCCCGGTGAGGCCCGTCTCCCTGGCCGCAAGCTCGAATTGACACATGGCAATCCCCATATCCACACGTTGAAGGTCTAAGCCCCTCAAGAGCTTATCGTAACCCCTCGTCCGTTTCAGATAGAAGTGAAGGGCAGCCCGGTCTTTCTGTTTGACAATTCGCCAAGGCTGGTTGTTTGATGCGGAAGGGCCCAGCCTCACGCAATCAAGCACCAGGGCATATTTGCCTGCTGAGTCTCTCGCCAGAGGGGTATTCATATCTCCATCAAAGAACAGTTGCTCCCAGGGCTTTCGCTGGTCGGATCCGGCAAAGCGCCTGAGTACCCTTTCTCTGGCAGTCCTTTTCTCACGTGCATACCCAATCGGGCTAATCGCAGGGACAACTTCGTCATCTGAGACGTTTATCCTCGAAGCGAAATTGGCTCGCTTGAATGTGCCGCCCAGCCAGCAGGTTCCTAAACCTAGAGAGGTCGCCACCAGTATCACTCTCTCGAAGCAATACCCCAGATCCTCCATTGCTCCCACATCTTCCTTGATGGCCCCCACGATGAATGATCTCGCCCCTCTGATAAACCCATAGGTTCCAAGCGTCTTGATCTCACTCCTCTCCATCTCCGAGAAATCAACGAGATCAAATCTCACTCCGTGACCGAACGGACCTTTGTGGCCTGAGTGGAGCAAATCGATTATCCTTCGCTTCTTTTCCGCTTCGATCGGCTGATCTGTGTATGTTC
This sequence comes from Chloroflexota bacterium, assembly GCA_026389585.1. Taxonomy (NCBI): domain Bacteria; kingdom Bacillati; phylum Chloroflexota; species Chloroflexota bacterium. The sequence continues at coordinate 51,376 of JAPLHP010000036.1, forward strand.
TTACAGAGACACGGTTGTTGATGGCTTCAATCATGGAGTCCATCTGATTCCTCCTTTTTCCGCTTCGGGGTAAATGCCCACACCCATACTAGATACTATCACGTCACTCCATGGTATGCCACCGAGTTCTACTGACCCAAATCCGTGGATTCCTCCCAAAGTGGGTGTCATCCTTCTGCGGAAGGACGACCTGACCACGTCATTCCTGCGTAGGCAGGAATCCAGAGAGTACCATACCCCTTGGCCTCCCCCTGGATTCCCACGTTCGTGGGAATGACATTAATGTGAAGTAGTCCACGGATTAGGGACTGACAAGAAGATAAGCAGTGCCAGGCCAGTTGTGAGATATGGCGTCGTGCTGAGAGGCCAACCTTCTCAGCCGAGATACCTACTTCCGCGCTATCAGCGAGAGGAATTCGGCCCTGGTGGCTGCTTTGCGCCTAAAGACTCCTCGATTGGCCGAGGTGACGATGTTGCTCCCAGGCTTCTTTATCCCGCGCATAATCATACAGAGGTGCTCCGCCTCGATGACCACTGCCACCCCATCAGGTTGGAGAGCCTCGACAATGGCCTCAGCGATTTGGGTAGTCATGCGCTCCTGTATCTGAGGGCGGTGGGCTACTATCTCCACCACCCTGGCCAGCTTGCTGGCACCAACGACCCGACCATTGACATTGGGAATGTAACCAACATGGGCCGAGCCATAGAAGGGCAGAAGGTGGTGCTCACAGAGGGAATAGAAGGGGATGTCTTTTACTATCACCATTTCCCGATGTCCCTCGCCAAAGCCGGTCGCCAGTTCCTGCTTGGGGTCTTTGTCGATGCCACTGAAGAGCTCGGCATACATTTCCGCAACGCGCTGCGGCGTACCCGCCAGACCCTCCCGCTTCGGGTTCTCGCCGATGGCCTCGATAATAGAGATAACTGCCCGCTCAATTTTGGCTTGGTCAAGCATATCGCCCTCCCTGCACTTTAGATTATCCGCCCATCCCTCATCTTGAGAGACCGGCTGGCTACCTCAGCCACTGCCTCATTATGGGTGATCAGCATAATAGACATGCCGTATTCACTGTTCACACGCCTGAACAAAAGGCCAACCTCTTTCGTGGTCTTGGAGTCAAGATTCCCGGTTGGCTCGTCAGCGAGCAATATTGCCGGGTTATTGGCCAGAGCCCGGGCTATGCCAACCCGCTGATTCTCCCCGGCGCTCAGTTCCCGCGGCTTGTGGTGCAGCCTTTTGGGCAATCCAACCCACTCCAGCAACTCGATGGCGCGCTTGATCTGCTCCTTTTTGGGAACCCCGGCCATCTCCATGGGAAACATCACGTTCTCCAGCGCTGTCAGTATGGGCATAAGGTTGAATCCCTGAAAGACAAACCCGATCTTCCTCATCCGCAGACGGTCCAAACTGGTCTCCTTCAACTCCGATACGTCCTGGCCTTCAAAGCGTATTGCCCCGCCCGTGGGATGATCTATGCAGCCAATGAGGTTGAGGAGGGTCGTCTTGCCGGAGCCAGAGGGGCCCATGACGCTGACAAAGTCCCCCTTGTCTATCACCAGGTCAATGTTGTCAACAGCCCTGATCTCCTCGCCACCCATCATATACACCTTTGACAGGTGGGTGACCTCTACTATCGCATCACTCATATCTGAGGGCCTCCACTATGTTTATCTTAGAGATCCTCCAGGCAGGATAAAGGCCAGCCAGGACTCCGATGAGCACGGCGATCAACAGCCCCGCACCAAAGATACCGGGGCTGACCACAGCCTGGAGGAAGGCCACACCGGCAAACCGATGTATGGCCCAGGTTATCACCTTGGACAGGCCAACGCCTCCCAGGCAGCCCAACCCCCCCGCTATGAGGCAGGTAATCAGCGATTCAGTAATAATGAGCCGGAATATGGTCGCCCGGCGCACACCCATTGCCCTCATGGTGCCTATTTCCTTCGTCCGCTCGCTTACGGCCATCAGCATAGTAGAGAGGATAAACAGAACGCCTATAAGTAAGGCGATAGAGGCCACACTGAGGTGGATGGCACGGGCCATGGACAGGAGATTCCTCACCACCCCCGCCAGTTCCTCGGTTGTCCGACCCACAATGTCCTCTGGATGAAGAGCAGTGATAGCGACGGCTGTCTCCTCAGTCTTGTTGCGGTCCTTTACAGTCACTGCGGCGCTGGTGATGCGGCCCAGCTCATTTAGTGCCAATTGCACATCTTGAAGGGGTGCATAGGCAATCATATCCTCAAAGCCGCCGGTGGACTTGAGAATGCCGACTATCTTGATTTCGCGGCCTTCCACCCCAAGAGGAAAAGTATCCCCCACTTCCAGACCCTGAGCCTTAGCCACCGCCGCTCCAACCACAATGGTACCTTCGTCCCCTTCTTTGAAGAGTTCTCCGTCCTCAAGTTCCAAGGAAGGCCTGAGGTCGGGCAGGAACTGCGGAGTTACCCCATTCAGCACAACAAAATTCCCCATCATAGAGTCGGGGGCATCTCCGAGGTAGATGGTGCGGGTATATATGGGGTAGACAGCCTTCACATTATCGATATTCAGAATATCGTTGACGTAGGCTTGAGAAAATGCAGCCCCAGTGGACTCAAGCAGAGGGCTGGTACTGCCTCCTGCCTGCCTGGGCAGGACATAGATATCCTCTTTCCGTTCCCTGGTTGTTTGATTAAAGCTGTTCATAAAGCCTTCAGTGATGCTCAGCAGGCCGACGGTGAAGGTGATGGCAACAGCTACCCCCAGAATGGTAAGCAGGGTTCGGGTGCGCCGCCTAGTGAGGTTCCTCAGCGCCAGCTTAATCATGGCAGTTCCTCACGCAGAAATGACTGAAGAGAGAATAGTGGATACGCTTCAACCCCAGCCGAGAGCCTTCTCTATCTTGTCAAGTTCAGGGGGCAGTTCCATAAAAGAGGGAGCGCCTTTCATGGCAGTGTCCGGGTCTTTCAGGCCACTGCCGGTCACTACGCAGACCACCCTTTTCCCCGATAAATCCAGGCGGGGGGCCCACTTAATGAGACCGGCGACAGAAGCTGCCGACGCCGGTTCACCAAAGACACCTTCTCTGGTGGCCATGCGGCGATATGCTGCCAGAATCTCGTTATCGCTCACGCAGTCAATAATGCCCCCGGACTCATCCCGGGCTGCCACCGCACCCTTCCAACTGGCCGGATTGCCGATGCGTATCGCTGTGGCCACCGTCTCAGGGTGGGCAATCTTCTCGCCTCTGACTATGGGCGCCGCTCCTTCCGCTTCGAATCCCATCATCTTCGGAGTCTGTCTGGCTTTGCCCGCCCGGTGATATTCTACAAATCCCTTCCAATAGGCGGTGATATTGCCGGCATTGCCCACCGGGATAAACAGGTAATCAGGAGCCTCACCCAGGACATCGACGACTTCAAACGCAGCCGTCTTCTGTCCCTCAATACGATAAGGGTTAACTGAATTGACCAGAGTGACAGGGTGCTTCTCCACTAATGTGCGCACTATATCGAGGGCCTGGTCAAAGTTGCCGCCGATGGTCACTATTCTGGCACCATACACTATGGCCTGGGCCAGTTTACCCAAAGCGATATTCCCTTTGGGAACCACAATGATGGTGTTGAGCCCGCACCGCGCTCCGTAGGCTGCTGCCGAGGCGCTGGTGTTTCCGGTGGAAGCACAGATAATGGCCGAACTCTTCGCCTCCAGCGCTTTGGCCACTGCCACCACCATACCACGATCCTTGAAGGAGCCGGTGGGGTTGCACCCTTCCAGTTTGAAATATAGCTCCCCGCAGCCTATCTCCTTCTCCAGGTTCTGGGACCTGACCAGGGGAGTATCCCCTTCACCCAGGCTAATACGAGGAGTAGCAGGAGTAACAGGGAGCAAATGACTGTACTTTACTAATACACCAACGCCCATTGTCTCCATCCATCAGAGAAACGTCTCTATCTCGCGCCCCTTCTCATCCTTTCTCTGCTTCAAATATCCCCTGGCCCAGGAACACTTTTCGCACAGACGTAATACCGGTTTCTCGTCCTCAGAGACATAGGCATACCTCTCAGGGTGTCTCATAACCCTGCCACATCCATCACACTCTATCTCACCAGTGACAATGACTCCCGAAGTCCAAGCCGTCATTCGATAACCACCTACCCTTCAACTCTGATAAGATTACATATTTCCTTAACAGCGGGAAGCTTCCCCATGTCGTTTAAGGATTGCTGCATGAACCGCTCTCGAGCCGGATGAGTCATGATCACTATCTCCGCCGTTTGAGTGGCAGCATTCGCCTCTTTCTGTATGACGGAAGCAATGCTGATAGAGCGATCACCGAGTATTTTGGCTATCTGGGCAAGAACGCCGGGGCGATCAGCAATGCTCATCCTGAGATAGTAGCGGGTCTCCAGTTCTGAAATGGGCTTGATGGCCTTCGGCCGGAGTGGCCTCGGCTGTACAGAGCCCTTCTTCGCTGAACTTACGGCCTGTCCAATAGCGATGACATCTGAAATGACTGCACTGGCCGTGGGCTGGGCGCCAGCTCCCCTGCCGTAGAAAATCACCTTGCCTACCAAGTCCCCCTCTATCTGCACAGCATTATAGACTCCGCCCACCTTAGCCAGTAGAAATTCGGCCGGAATGAAGACGGGGTGTACTCTAACCTCAACCACCCCACCCCCCTGCTTTGCAATGGCCAGGAGCTTTATCTCGTAACCCAGTTCCTTGGCATAACGAAAGTCTGACTCGCGCAGGCAGGCAATACCCTGGCAGTAAACATCCTCAGGGCGAACATCAGTATGAAAGACAACGGTAGCCAGGATAGCCAGCTTATAGGCAGCATCTCTCCCCTCAATATCGTTAGAGGCATCTGCCTCGGCATAACCCAGCTCCTGAGCCTTCTTCAGTGCAGTGTTGAAGTCTACCCCTTCACTGGACATCCTGGTAATAATATAGTTGGTAGTTCCATTGATGATGGCATATATCGTGGTTATCTCATTGGCCAGCAGGCCGTGCTGGAGAGGAAGCAACAACGGAATGCCTCCACCCACGCTCGCCTCGTAGAGGAGGGATAATCCCTTCTCTTGGGCAATTCCCAGAAGCTCCATCCCATGCTTGGCAATTACTTCCTTGTTCGCAGTCACCACGTGCTTGCCATTCAGCAGTGCTTCCCTAATGTACTCCAACGCCGGGTGCTCGCCCCCGATAACCTCGATCACAATATCTATCTCCGGGTCAGCCAGGATCTCCCGCGGGTCAACGGTGAGAAGACGAGGGTCCACCTGCGCTGAACGTGACTTTACCAGATCGCGGACCAAGACTTTCCTCAGCACGAGCGGGCGGCCCACCTCCTCAGTTATAGTCCTGTCCTTTTCCAAGAGGGCCCTGACTACCCCTCCGCCTACCACCCCAAGCCCCAGCAACCCGATGCCGATGCTTTTCTTCACTCTTCGCTCAATCTCTCCCTATGTCTGGATATGGTCCAGAGCCCAGGAGATCTTCGGGTCATCCAGATAGCTCACCATGTTATTGGCTTCGGCACTCTTCGCATCCGTAAGCCACTTGCCAAACACGTCGCCGATCAACGTATCTCTGTCACCCGCACTGAGCAGCCTCAACCCCTTTTCCAACACCTTTATAACCCAGTAGCTCTCCGAGCCTTCGCTCTCAAGAATCGGCTCACTCACTGTGCTGTTCTCAGACCCCTCGGCAAAGGCATAGTCATCAAAGGCAGTACTCTCAATGCCCCGGGGTATCCATTCTACCGTAGTGTTATCCGAGGAAGTATTCGGGTAATACTTGGACGGCGAGTAGTCGGTGACCAGTGTATTGAAATCCTCGTCCGCTAGCCATCTATCTCTCACTGCAGTGGCATTATCTGCACCTACTACAAGCATGGCTTGAACCCTGACGTGCTCAAACTCCCGATCCGCGGGGTAATCCCGGTCACCAATTCCCTGCCGCAGACCAGACTGCACCAGGGATGGCTTTATGTACATTTGTTTGAAATCCTCCACCGAAATCCCTGCCGTGGCGAGATTCGTCTTGAGCTTTTCAACAGTCATACTGGACGAACTCAATATCTCCTGTAACTTCTCTTCGATAGCCCCGTCACTGATGACAACGCCAAAATCCTTCTTCAGCCCCTGCTTCATCAATTCATTATCCTGGATATACGTCGCTATTGATTCAACATCGCTAGCAGTTGAAGTGGAGCTCATCCCCTGCAGGCGAAGCATCTTCACCAAATAGCCCATATCAAACACAGTATCATTTACTCTCACTATGGGCTGGCGCCAGGGTTTGATCCGGGTGTCATAATAGCCATAACCAACTATCGCCGGAACGGCAATAATAGTCAGTACGATTATGGCCTCGATGGTGTACAGCCACCTCTTCTCCCTCCCCCACCTGGAACGCCCGCGCGCAGGCGCTCCCTTACGAGTCAAACCTTCAGTCTTTGGTTTCTTGTCCAAGTCTTACCTCTGCAAAAGACTAGAACTCTGATGAGCGAGAGAATGGATTGGGTACACGCAGGTAGGAAAGCAGCTACCCTCGTAGACTGGCAACCCCCATTTTACGCATATGCGCTGGCGTGAAGGGTAGCAGTGCTAGATGACGCGCCCTCTTAATTGCCAGGGCCAGAGCTCGCTGATGTTTAGCGCAATTGCCAGTCCTGCGTCGCGGCTCAATCTTGCATCGATCCGAGACGTAACGACGTAGCAGAGCCGGGTCTTTATAGTTTATGTCATCTATCTTATCAGCACAGAAAATACATGCCCTCCGTTTGGGGAGATACTTCGGCCGAACTGGCCTTCTAGTTGTCCTCGCTCCTCTCATGTCTGCCATTTTTGCCACCTTTCCCTAGAATGGGAGATCCTCTTCCACCACCGCCTCATCAACCTTATCAACCTTCGCTTCGCCTTCCGGGAGTGGGGCAGCAGCAGCCTGCCTGTCAAGGGAGAGTACCCTATCTGCCACTATCTCCACACGGCTCCGCTTCTGTCCATCCTGTCCTTGCCAACTGCTCGTTCGCAGCCTGCCCTCTACGTAAGCCAGCTTACCCTTAGTCAAGAACTGGTTACAGCTCTCAGCCAACTTATTCCAGGTAACTACGGTAAACCACTCCGTCTCTTGTTTCCGTTCACCTTCGGGACTATTGAATATTCTGTTGGTAGCAATACGAAAGCTGGTCACCGCGCTTCCATTGGGAGTAAATCGCATCTCTGGATCAGCCCCCACGTTGCCAATAATCATCACCTTGTTCAAATTAGCCATCGGCTCTTCCCTCTTACTCCAATCTCACTAACAAGAACCGCAATATCTGCTCTGAAGTCCGCAAGTTCCTCTCCAGCTCCAATGCCATTTCGGGCTGAAGTTTGAACGGGGTCAGCACATAATTCCCCTCTCTGTATTTCTTTATCGGATACGCCAGTTTCCTTCTGCCCCATCGATTAACTTCACCAACAACACCACCTTTTTGAGTGATGAACTGCTTCACCTTCTCGATTTCGGCAGGCAGAGCCTCCTCAGTAATCTCAGGACTGAAAATCACTGTCACTTCGTAATCGTGCAACTTCTCTACTCCCTCCACTGCCAATGAAATGCAGGTTGTCGGACAAACTATAACACACAAATGGCTGAATCCACAAGCTCAGGGCAGCGGAAAGCGTCGGGTGATCCCATCCACTTCCTGAGAGGCCTCAAGTTTTATCTTCTCATTCCCGAGATTGGTCAACACTCTATGGATTAGCGAGGCTATTTGTCTCATCTCCTGCGGACCGAGTCCCCTTGTAGTCACCGCAGGAGTCCCAAGCCTCAATCCGCTAGTGGTTTGCGGTGGAAGAGGATCAAAGGGGATGCCATTCCGGTTGGTAGAGATGCCAACACTATCAAGGGCTTCCTCCGCTACCCTCCCCGTTATCCCTGCCCCACGAAGATCAATAAGGAGGAGGTGGTTATCTGTGCCTCCGCTAACGATCCGGAAACCCAACTTCTGTAATTCATCAGCCAAAGCCTTGGCATTCTCCACGATATTTTGCTGGTAAGTAACAAACTCGGGTTGCATTGCCTCATGGAAACAAACTGCTTTCGCTGCAATGACGTGCATTAGAGGGCCACCCTGCGTGCCAGGGAAAACAGCAGAGTCCAGGATTTTGCCCAACCCCTGCTTAGCGAGAAGAAAGCCACCCCGGGGGCCACGCAGGGTCTTGTGTGTGGTCGCAGTGACTACCTGCGCCCAGGGTACCGGTGAAGGATGTACTCCAGCAGCCACCAGGCCAGCTATATGAGCCATATCGACCATAAGCTGTGCCCCCACCTCTTCAGCAATATGATGAAACCTCTCAAAGTCAATAATTCTGGGATAGGAACTGGCTCCCGCCACAATCAGCTTTGGTCTATGTTCTTTGGCCAGGCGCTCCACCTCGTCATAGTCAAGCCGCTCCGTTTCCCGGTTTACTTCATAATGAATGAATCTATATAACTTTCCAGAGAAACTGACCGGACTTCCGTGGGTGAGGTGTCCCCCATGAGCCAGGCTCATGCTCATTACCTTATCCCCAGGGTTGAGCAAGGCAAGGTAAACCGCCGCATTGGCCTGACTTCCACTGTGAGGCTGAACATTGGCGTACTCAGCATGAAAGAGCTCCTTCGCCCTGAGAACTGCTGTTCTCTCCACTTCATCTACTTCCTGGCAACCACTGTAGTAGCGGCGCCCCGGGTAGCCTTCGGCGTACTTGTTGGTAAGGACAGAGCCCTGTGCCTCCAGTACCGCCCGAGTGGTGTGGTTCTCAGCAGCGATGAACACCAGCTTGCGTTGCTGCCGTTCCTCTTCTCTCTTAATTAGTGAGGCAATCTCTGGATCTTTCTTCGGCAACTCTTTCATATTCATACTTCCCTGGCTAAGGCCAAACCCCAAACAGAGCTGGCGCCAGATCCCTTCAAGGCGATGGCACAGGAATTCAACGTGGCCCCTGTGGTACACACATCATCAACGAGAAGGACCCGTCTCCCTTTCAAGCTCTCATTTTGGCAGCCAAAGGCCCCCAGTACATTACCTCGACGCTCTTCGGCGTCGGGAGTCCTGGCTTGAGCCCGCGTGTCCCGAAGCCTGACCAGCGAATCCTCTACGACTGGAAGGCCAAGCAGTTTCCCGAGTTCCCGAGACAAGAGCCCGGATTGATTATACCCTCGCTCACGCAACCGACGGGAATGAAGCGGGACCGGTACAAGAACATCCCCAGGCAGGGGCTTGGTTCCCAAATACTGAGCCAGCAACTGCGAGAGTGGAAGAGCCAGCGCCCTAAAGTTCCTGTACTTGAACTGATGAATGGCCCGACGCACCATGCCCTGAAAAACGAAGGGTGAACGGATACCATCGATCTCCAGTCTCAACCTCCGGCAAGAGGGACAATAATCTTCCTGAAGTAATGGCTTGCTGCACATGGGACAGAGCGGGGGCGTAAGGCGAGCGATAGTCCCGCAACAGGGCGAGCAGATGAAAGCACCATCCTTCCCGCAGCCAACACAACGAGGTGGAAAGACTAGATCGATAAACTTGCCCTTAAACTCGCCTACCCGGGCCCACCAGATCACATTCTGAAAGATCAATATAGTCTAACGTGCTCGGGGATTATGCATTGCCCCACTGATAACCGGCTCGTTTATATAAACGTCACCATTCCTTATCTTCAAGTTGAACCCACAATCGGGATTGGTACATACCCATGCCTTGTAATGGATCGGCGCGCCCTGGCTACCGAAATCAGATAGAGGCACCAGATCGCCACTACTGCACTTCTGACATTTGGGCAGCACTAAATGCTCCACAAAACCACCTCCCAAACGAAAATCAAGATTAGTATATCCCATTACGTGTCAGTTTACAATTTGGGGATGTTCAGGCTACTCTTAATCTATACGTGCCGCGAGCTTTGCCAAGTCCCAACTATGTTCATACAGATGCATCCCACTGCTGATGCAGATCAACTCACCGTCAGGAACCCCGATCTCGGTCGCCATATACTCCTTCATAAGTTGCAGCGCGGCAAGATTGGACGGGAAGCCTCCCCATAGGTCCCAGGATCTGAAGTAAACGACAAAGTGGAAACGACCATAACGGATTCTGGTGTGTATGCCTCTCAGGCATTGTGGATCCCCCAGATAGATAGATTCCCGGCTGCCCACCGCCATGTACGCCTGATTAGTATTGTGGCCGCCCTCCTTATACATCCGGATTACTTCAGGAATCTGCGACTCAAGATCCTCTCCGTAAGTGTACTGCTCGCCTTTTTCTTTGCAGGAAGTCATGAGGTAGGGTAAGTAGGTCTCGACATACTCCATAGTCGTTGGCGGGGGAACACCCTGCGGTACATCAGGTACCAGCGGCCGTATACCCGGTTGTCGTATCTGAACTACAGCCAAGTCAAGTTCCCTTCTGCGCTGCCCCTCAAAACTCCCTCGATCTATACGGTACTCATAACCCTCCGCGAGAACGCTGCGCAAACAGAGAAACCAGGCTTCCGGCAGGTCCCTAGCTTCAATCAAGGTTACACGCATAGACTTCTCAGTCATAGTCATAAGCCTTTCAAGACCCGGCTTTCGGTTCGCCTCCACTTTTCAGTAGCTTCTGACCCAGGGCTCCCAATCAGAAACGAGGGGAGCTAACAATCGGTCTTCACCAACAAGAATAAAACTTGGAACGATATACCTAGAACCTAGTGGCCAGTCGAACCAAACCCTGATGACCCTCGCGCCGTTTCTCTAATATCAGTCACTACACTTACTTCAACGTCCACAACCGGTAGTACCATTAATTGAGCGATACGGTCTCCCTGGTTGATGCGGTAGGGATTCGAACCGAAGTTCTTCAATTCCACCATAACCGTTCCGCGGTAGTCACTGTCGATCCACCCGGCTCCCACCTCTATATTCGCCCTAACTGACAGCCCAGACCGGGATGCTATCCTGCCAACCGTTCCATGAGGCAATTCTATAACAATTCCTGTCGATACAAGGGATCTGCCAACTTCAGCGCGCCCATCGGGCTCGCAATGAGTAGGCGGAACCTCCATACTTTCCGCTGCATAAAGGTCAAAGCCGGCACTCCCTGGAGTCATCTTCCCGGGTGGCTTCGCGGCCGGATGAACCAACTTGACTGCAAGCGTAGGCATAGTGATTAACTAGAGTAGTCTAACTTAGATGGAGTTCGATTCCCTAATACTCCCGGTTAAACCAGCCAGTAGATTATAGGGTTCAGGGCAGGCTTCATCAACTTGATCAGCCTACACAACCCCGGGGGATATATATAATCTATGGTCCAGGATATACTTTTCCACAGCTCCAGGTACCATCCGGCGAATGGAAGCCCCCTGTGCTACCCGGCGTCGAATATCAGAGGCGCTGACATTTACTTGCGGCACCTCTACGAAGGTAACATGCCTGGAAACACCCGTGATACATGATTCGAGCCACTCCAGTGGAGGAGGGGCAAAACCCGGTCTGGTGAATGCTACCAACTGGCAAATCTGTATGAGGCGGGACGGCTCCTTCCATCGCGGCAGGTCTGAAAGCACGTCACTCCCTAAAATGAAACTCAGTTTTGCTCCAGCGCCCAGCTGCCTTTGCAGTATATCAATGGTATCAACAGTAAAGGAGGGGCCAGGTCTATCGACCTCAGTAGTAGATACCTGGAAGTATCTCTTCCCAGCAATGGCAAGGCGTACCATCTCCACTCGGTGTCTCGCCGAGGAAATAGGAACATCTGCCTTGAGCCAAGGCTGCCCTGCCGGGACAAAAAAAATCGTCTCTAAGCCAAGAACACTTTTCACCTTTTGCGCCGCAGCAATATGCCCACGGTGGACGGGGTCAAAGGTGCCTCCAAACACACCTATATTCATGTCAGTCCTACTGCTTTACAGGCCATCTGCACAATTTCCGCATAATACCGACCTTCCTACCAACTCTCAAAGTAGTAGCCTGTAGCACATGAACTACACGTGACTGCACTTATTGGATGCAGGGAATCTTATTGTGTATTAGTAGTCTAGTAGAGTAGATGATGTTTGGATAATAGATAGTAATAATAGTAGTAGGCCTATGTGGGAAGATTAGCCACAATCTGGTGGATGTTTCTCTGCATTGCGGGATCAGTAGAAACTACGCCGGCTATTCTATGATAGCCCCTGAGAATGGTGGAGTGGTCTCTGCCGCCAAGCAACTTGCCGATATCCTGCAGGGGGCAATTTGTCTTCTCTCGTACAAGGTAGATGGCAATCTGGCGCGCCATGGCTAATCGATTGTCTCTCTTACGGCCTTTCAGGGATTCTAAACTTATCTGGAAGTGGTCGGCCACTGCCTTCAATATCGATGCTGGGGTGGTAGCATATGAGCCTAAATTATCCGAAGGCATATCGCGCAGAGCCTGCTGCGCCAACTCCAGTGTAGGATGCTGCTGTGCCATCTTTGCATCGGCGATAAGCGCAGTCAGGGCTCCCTCTAGTTCCCTGATATTTCGCTGGCAGCGCTGGGCGATGAAATCAAATACAGCTTCGTCGATGACAACCTGCTGTTTCTCGGCTCTTGCGTGAAGGATGGCCAAACGTGTTTCCAGGTCTGGTGCTTCAACCTGGGCAATAAGCCCGCATTCGAGGCGGGAACACAAGCTGCTCTCCAAGGTAGTCATCGCCTTTGGAGGGCGATCGCTGGTGATAACCAACTGGCGGTCAGTGTCCTGCAGTTCATTGAAGGTGTGAAACAGTGTTTCCTGTGTCTGCGGTTTGCCAACCAAGAACTGGATGTCCTCTATGACGAGAATGTCAGCGTTCCTGAATTTGCTGCGAAACTCCTCTGTCTTTCTCTCCCTGATTGAACTTATGAACTCATTGGTAAATTGCTCACTGCCAGTATAAACGACCTTGAATCCGTTTTCGGAAGCTTCATTCCCTATCGCGTGTGAAAGATGGGTCTTTCCCAGACCAGATCCACCGTGGATGAAAAGCGGATTGTACTGCCGCCCTGGCTCCTCAGATATTCCCAAGGCAGCAGCGTAGGCAAGACGGTTTGAACTCCCAACGACGAAGTTTTCGAAGGTATACCTCGGGTTGCCCACTGGTGGTGGCAGCTTCGATTGTGAGTGGTTCTGGCCCTGCCAGACAGAGTCCTGGTCCGGGCAGACCTGGAACAGAACCTCAACCTCATGCCCTACAAGGCTGATGAGCACCTTTATTACCAAAGAATGAAGACGCTTTTCCAGCCATTCCTTGGCGAAAGCGCTGGGAGTTCCAATTACAAATTGATTTCCTTGGTGACTGATCCCTACAGTGTCCTTTAGCCAGGTTTCGAAGTTGGCTTTGCTAACCTGAACCTGAAGGGCACCTTTGGCAGTCTCCCAAGTCTCTTTAGCTGTTTTCATACCCCCCTTTATGGGCTAAAAAGTCTTGTTCTGCGACGTGAGGATTCGGAATTATTTAAGAAGCGAGAAATTACTGAACAAAGCCTTCTCCCCGAGGATGTGGCTGGATAAGTATAGAACTGCCCTCCTTGGGCTGGTCAAGGGCTTAACTTTATGTTGCGTTGCTCTTGAGGATTGGCCCCACTTATATTTAGAAGGGTTGCCCCCGAAAAGCCTTTTATGAGTTTACAACCGTCCCTGTTTCCCAGGTCAAGGGGTTTACTTTATGTCTTGTTGGCTGATGTGAGATTCTCCCTGTAGTGACACACTCGATCTGTAAAATACCAACCAATGCCGTTTCATGTGTCAGCAAGTTGTTAGCAGCCTTGCTGCTAACAACGTTCCTGAGACCTCTGCCTCGTCTATGCGTATCTTTGTGTGCTTGCACAGATATTTCACAAGGTTATTTGCGGTACCGGCATCAGCCTAGACTCCGCAATCCCGAGGTAACGTGCCGACAACTTCCGGGTACCACTTGACAACCCCGTTTTCCCATGGTATTATGCAGTGCATAGTAGTATCAGCATAACAATACCCCTTCCCGGAGTCGCTGAGAGGAACGAGAAAGCAGACGAAATCGAGGTCAGTGAGCATGTGGGGAAACAAGAAGAACGTTGATGAGACAGAATCGGCTGACAAGAAGTTTCAGAAGGAGCTCGTTTCGGGTGTGGCTGCGCTGGTTCTCCTGAGCATCCTCAACGAGGCGAAGGAGCCCATGTACGGCTATCAGATTGCCAAGGTCATCGACGGACAGGCAGAAGACGCGGCCGTGCTGAAGCAGGGAGCTCTCTATCCGGTCCTTCGATCACTGGAGAGCAGCGGGCTACTGGAAAGCCGCGTCGAACCGTCCGTCTCCGGGCCCCCGCGGCGGTACTACCAGATCACGGAGTTGGGTCGGGGCACACTGGCGCGCTGGCGGGAGATGTGGAACCAAATGAGAACCTTCGTGGACACCGTGATGAAAGGAGAGGGCAATGATAAAGAGCGTTGATGAGTATTTGAGTCTGCTCAGGAAGGAATTAGCTGGAAGCGACGCTGCTGTGGTCCAAGATGCCCTCGCCGATGCTGAAGAGCATCTCCGAACGGCACTGGCCCAGGCCATCAATGGCAATCCCAACGCCTCAGAGGCAGAAGCCCTCCCGGCGATCGCCGAGAAGTATGGATCACCGCAAGAGATTGCGGCAGCCTACAGGCAAATGGAGGCCCGCCTTCCTGCCGGCCTGGGCAGGTACACATACGCGGGGCATCGATCAGTCTTCTCCCGCTTCTTTGGTGTGTTGGCTGATCCCAGGGCCTGGGGTGCACTCCTCTATCTCCTTCTCTCCCTGGCCATCGGCATTGTGTTTTTCACGTGGGCAGTCGTCGGTGTGTCTCTATCGCTCGGGCTGTCGGTTCTCATCGTCGGGCTGCCGTTTGCCGTTCTCTTTCTCCTGTCCATCCGCGGCATCGCCTTCATCGAAGGCCGCATGGTTGAGGCCTTACTCGGAGTCCGTATGCCCCGCAGGCGGATGTTCTCCGATGACAGAACCGGATTCTGGAAGAGAATCAAGGACTTGTTCACACAAAGGATCACCTGGACAGCACTGGCATACTGCATATTGCGGCTAGGTCTCGGCATTGTCTACTTCGCCGTCTTCGCCGTTCTGGTTGGCCTCTCAATCTACCTCATCGCGATGCCAATTACCGTGGGTATTCTGGACATGCCGGCCTACATCATTCTGGGAAACACTGAGTATCTGGCCACTACTTGGTCCATACCCTTCTTCTTCCTGTTGGGCATGCTCCTGCTCACGGCCACCATGCACTTGACAAAGTTGGTGGGTAGGGTGCACGGGGCGCTGGCCAAGTTCATGCTGGTGTCGAAGAAGGACTGGGAGGATTAAAGGTTGTCGCGCGTCGTGAGCAAAGACAGAGGAGCATCGGATCAAAGAGGAGGAGACAGATGAGGAAGTCACTGACTGGCCATCTTGCAGGAAGGCAACAGAAGCCCTGGGTGCATCGCATAGGGCAGCCATTGAGCCCCATCCCCATCATGCTCATCGTTACCCTCGCCTCCCTGGTCGGCTTGATGGTGCTGGCTTCCTCCGCATGTACGACGCAGTCAGCCGTAAGCACCAAGACCAATAACTTCAACGTCGGTGACTCTCTCACCCTCAATGTAACCACGCTGGGCGGGCGGATCGAGGTCAGTGCCGGCTCAGACAACGTTGTCACGGTGAGGGCCGAACTAAGAGACATCCGCCGGATCAAGTACCTAGCCATTCAGAGTGGCAATGAGGTCACCATTACGGCTGAAAAGACAGGGAAGTGGTGGTTCCCTGCCGGCAATACCAGGGCAGACATCTATGTGACTGTGCCCCCTCACACGGCCCTGAAGCTGAGTACCAGCAACAGCAAGATCGAGGTCCAGGGAACAACCGCCGGTGGTATCCTCGAGACATCGAACGAATCCATAGTCCTCGACAATGTCAAAGGTGACTATGTTGCCACAACCAGCAATGGCGACGTTGCGATCTATACCATAGAAGGCAGTGCCTACGTCAAGACATCCAACGGCGAGGTAGGATTGAACGAAGCCAAAGGGGAATTCAACGCCACAACCAGCGGCGGAAACGTGTCCTTCAGCGGCCAGATGACGCCCGGAGGAAGCAACCGTCTGGTCACCAGCAACGGGTTCATTGAGGTAGCGTTGGCCGGAACGCCCAGTGTCCAGCTTGACGCCTCCACCACCAACGCAAAGGTCGAGTGTGCGTTGCCGATACTGGCCACGAAGACCGATACACACCACCTCGTAGGAACAATCGGTGCCGGAGAAGCGAATCTTTACATCGAGACTTACAACGGGAACGTGACCATCAAGTAGCCACCCAGCAGATATCCCAAGAGGCAAGACAGCCTCGACAGCAGGGTCCACGACCAAACCCTCAGAGTCGAAGAACAGGAGCAGCAGACGACATGCACAGACCACGCGCCTGAGCATCAATAGACCACAGCCCTATGAGGACCATGGTGCATCTAGCTAGAGTTCTTCATGGCGTTGCCTAATGCATGAGGCTTCACTCTGAGGCTTAAAGACAGCACACCCTGTTGTGGCGTCCATCAATCCTGCAGGGGGTGTTTCTGGCGTCAACGTAGCCTGGTCAAGGCAACCCCCTCGCAAGCAAGGCGTCTCGGGCGCTTTTTTGTAGGACATAGTGGTAGGCACCCTTCGACGGCCTTGACCAGGCGGGGCGTTGGAACAAGCGTCGAACCAAGAGGGCTTCGCCCTCTTGCCTGGAACCGCGCACCCCCATCGTCCCTCGTATCCCTCTCTCGATCTTGGGCCTGGTAGAGCAGTGCACCTTAGTGGTGTCATGAGTATCACTACACCTTGTCTTTTCATTCCGTAGATCAAGAAAAAACTATTTAGTGGTAATAGTACGGCAGATGCTATTGTGCAACAGCGATGGCTGATAGGGGTGGCCCAAAGCTACGGGAAGGTGTGCAAAAGAGGTGCATAGAATCGGCGGGCTGTGCATGGTGGTTAGCAAATTGTTAGCAAAAGTGTCAGAATATGCTGAGGGTTGACATGGATCAGGGGGCATTTTGTGAGGGGAAAGTGGCGCGCCTAGAGGGATTCGAACCCTCGACCCTCGGTTCCGAAGACCGATGCTCTGATCCGCTGAGCTATAGGCGCTGGGGTGGACGGAGGGATTCGAACCCTCGATCTCCAGGGCCACAACCTGGCGCCTTAAACCACTGGGCTACGCCCACCACGAGGCCATTTTAGCATTTGCAGGAGGCGATTATCAAGCTGAGAAAGCTACCCCGGGAGAAGGTGGGGGCTGTTGTTGCTGCCGCTGGCAATAGCCGGCGGATGGGTGGAGTGGACAAGATTTTTGCGGACCTCGCTGGCAAACCGGTCCTGGCTCATGTGCTTGAAGTGTTTGAGAAATGTGGTGCAGTGGATCAGGTGGTGGTCGTGCTGAATGAGGTGAGCCTGGAGCGAGGGCGAGAGGTGGTAAAGGAAGGAAGGTTTCACAAGGTGGCGCAGGTATGCGGCGGTGGAGAACGGCGCCAGGATTCGGTAGCCGAGGGGCTGAAAGGGCTGGGAGGGTGCCACTGGGTGGTGATTCATGATGGGGCGCGTCCTTGCATCACTCCTGATCTGATAGAGCAGGGGTTAGAGGAGGCCTCTCAGACTGGGGCGGCTATTGCCGCGGTACCTGTGAAGGAAACCGTAAAAATAGTTGAAGCCGAGGGGACAATTCGGAATACCCCTCAGCGAGAAAACCTCTGGATGGCACAGACCCCGCAGGTGTTTCGCTTCGATATAATAATGGAGGCATACAGGCAGGCTAAAGGGGAAGTGACGGATGATGCTGCTCTGGTGGAGGCACTTGGGTATAAGGTCAGAGTCTACATGGGCTCCTATGATAATATTAAGATTACCACGCTAGAGGACTTAGCCCTGGCAGAGATCATTTTGAGGAGGAGACATGAGGGTTGGCATCGGCTATGATGTTCATCCTTTAGTGCAGGGAAGAAGGCTTCGGTTAGGGGGTATAGAGATACCCTTTGACAAGGGGCTTGATGGCCATAGCGATGCCGATGTTCTGGTGCATGCCATTATCGATGCTTTGTTAGGCGCGGCTGGTTTAGGGGATATAGGTATTCACTTTCCCTCCTCTGATCCGAGGTATAAGGACATCTACAGTATCACGCTTCTTCGCCAGGTAGCCACGCTGCTCCAAACGGAAGGATGGCAGGTGTGTAATATTGATGCTACCATAGTGGCGGAAAAGCCTCACCTGTCCCCCTTTGTCCCTCAGATGCGGAAATTGATCGGCCAGACCCTGGGTATCGGCATAGAGCAAGTGGGGGTAAAAAGCACTACTTCTAAAGGGCTCGGCTTTTTGGGGGAAGAGAAGGCGATAGCTGTATATGCTGTGGCCTTAGTGGACAAGGTCGCACATGAGGTCAAAACCTGAGAACACTGAGAGTCTATTCGGGCTATTGATATTAAACAGTCCAGGTTAGGGAGCGATCGTGAAGATATATAACACTCTTTCAGGGCGGGAAGAAGAGTTCGTGCCTCAGGGTGAGGTGGTGAGGATGTATGTCTGTGGTGTTACTCCTTACGCTGAGTGCCATCTTGGCCATGCCATGAGCTATGTAGTCTTCGACGTGGTGCGACGCTACCTGGAGTTTAAGGGATACAAGGTGAAGCATGTGCAAAACTTTACCGATATTGACGACAAGATTATCGATCGAGCGCACAAATCGGGCACTTCTCCTGCCGAGTTGGCTGAAAAGTTTATTTCCCAATACTTTGTTGATATGGATAAGCTGAATATTAAGAGGGCTCACGTGTATCCTAGAGCTACTGAAGAGATACCCAAAATCATTGAAGTAGTTCAGGGCCTGGTTGACAGGGGGCATGCCTACCAGGCAGGTGGCGATGTCTACTTCAGGGTGAGCAGTGCTCCGGATTATGGAAAGCTCAGCCACCAGGGCCTTGAAGCCCTGCAAGCGGGGGCGCGTGTAGAAGTAGGAGCCGGCAAGGAATATCCTCTTGATTTTGCCTTGTGGAAGGCGGCGAAGCCCGGTGAGCCGTGGTGGGAAAGCCCTTGGGGCAGGGGGAGACCTGGCTGGCACATTGAATGCAGCGCCATGTCCCTGAGACACCTGGGTGAGACCTTAGACATACATGGCGGAGGACAGGACCTGATCTTTCCGCATCATGAGAATGAGATAGCCCAATCGGAAAGCTTTACTGAGGTCACCCCCTTCGTCAAGTACTGGATGCATAATGGTTTCGTGCAACTGGGTGGAGAGAAGATGAGCAAGTCCCTGGGGATTCTTGTTACCATCAAGGAGGTCTTGGAACGCTTTACTCCTGATGCAATACGGTTCTTCATCCTGAGCTCCCACTATCGTAGCCCGATCAGCTTCAGCGAGGAGAACCTGGCGGCTGCGGAAAAGGGTGTGGAAAGACTGCGGCAGTCAGCCCTTGACAATGGTCAGTGTGAGGTGAAAGGATCGACAGGGGCAATTGACGCCGAATTGTTTCGGCAGAGGTTCATCGATGCCATGGATGATGACTTCAATACAGCTCAGGCCGTGGCGGCCTTGTTCGACCTGGCCAGGGAGATTAACCGGGCTACAAGTCAAGGTGCTGATGTGCGGCAGGCTCGAGAGAATTTGATTGAACTGGGAAACGTTCTGGGGTTTACCTTTCAAGAGAAGGAAATCAAGTTGGCTGCCGAGCCCTTCATTGACTTGCTGATTTCGATTCGTGCTGAGCTGAGGAACGAGAAGCAATGGCGGATGGCTGACAGAGTCCGCTCGTGCTTGAAGGATCTGGGGATAGTTCTCGAGGACACGCCTCAAGGAACTATTTGGAAGTATGAGAAACCGATGGGGTGAGGGGTGGTTGCGGATTCAGGCTTCATTCTCGCCGTGACCCTGATTTCTCTATAATGTCTGTAGCCATTGCAGACATGCTGTTGCAGATGTGCTTGACGAACACTCAAGTATGTGCTAGTCTCAGCACAAATCTAGCTGAAAAGGAGGGTTTAGACTATGTCACAGGCTTACTGCGTGAAGTGCAAGAAAAAGGTGGAGATCCTGACCCCAAAGCAGATCATCATGAAGAACAAGCGTCCTGCGATCCAAGGTTTGTGCCCGAAATGCAAGACCAAGGTATTCCGCATAGGTAAGGGCTAATCTCAGTACTACGGGGGTCACTTGAGGTGGCCCCCGTACTTCACCTGCCACCATAGCCTGCTTGGCGGCCTCTATAGGCGTTGCGGAAAGCCTCATGGCTGTCCCTGGCTGTAGAACGAGGGCTCTCGCATAGAGCACACCCCTCGTTTTTCTGGTCTGTGCGCTGTAGAATGCAGACACTCTACTGGACGGGAGGTTATTCGTGAAGAATGTTCAGCTTTCCGTAGACGGCAACACCCTCACTATCACGGTGGACTTGACCAAGGAGTTTGGGCCATCGTCCTCTGGTAAAACCATCATCATTGCCTCAACCGAAGGGAATTTCCCGCTGCTCGGGCGCACTGAAGTAATTGGCCTGAACGTCTATCGCAAGAAGCAGCGGTAATCCACGGATTGGGGTCTATTGCCCTCCAACACGGTTGGCCGCCCGTCACCGCTTCCTGGGATGTAGTTTGTCAGCACACCAATCTTCTATGATACTTATGCCGCATATACGTCATCTAAAACACAGGTCTACACCCTGCTAACCCTATTTCCGGTGCGCAGTATTGAAGATGGGTCCATACCAGTAACATGTGGGTTGAGGACAGATCAGAGTTCTACAAGACGCTGGTGGGGTGAGAGGACAAACAAGAAAGCCCACCTGATGCAGGTGGGCCTCTGTTGCCTTAGAAAGGGGGGTAACCTCTCATGAGCACCTTCAGTATAGCGGGCGAAGCTTAGGCCTGGATGGGAAAATGCTTATAAGATGATTAGAGTTTCAGCCAGATGGTGAATATGCTGCCTTCGCCTGGCTCACTGGTCACAGTAACCCTTCCCCCGTGCTGCTCAACAATTCCCTTGACAATAGCCAGCCCCAGACCTGTCCCCCCGCTGGCTCTGGAGCGGGCCTTGTCGGCCCGATAGAAACGGTCGAAGATATGCGGCAGGTGCTCAGGAGATATTCCTATTCCGGTATCAGCCACCTTCAAGAGCGCCCAATCACCGTTCTGAAACAGTGCCAGGGTGATGGTGCCTCCCTCCGGGGTATACCTGATGGCATTGTCTACCAGATTCCTCAAGACCTGCCCCAGTCTGTCTACATCTCCCTTTACCCACAGGTCCTCCTGACGTTCTATCACAATCCGCCGGTCTCCGGCCAGGTGCGTTGCCCGTTCCCCGGCATCAAGAAGCATTTCCTTCAGTGAGACCATTTCTTGCCGTTCTGACTGACCTGACTCAAGTTCGGCCAGAACGAGAAGGTTGCTCATTATCTTGGTCATTCTCGTTGTCTCTGCCTCAAGAGCCCTCACCGATTCCCGGCGGTCTTCCTCACTGAGGTTACGTTTCAGCAAATCCAGATTGCCCTGAATGACAGTCAGTGGACCTCTCAGCTCATGGGAAGCATCGGCCACGAAGTCCTTCTGAGATTGAAAGGCTCTATCCAGGCGCTCGATCATGTGGTCGAAGGTAGTGGCGAGTTGTCCAATCTCATCTGCCGGGCCGCGGTAGCCAACCCGGCGGCTGAGATCAGAGCTTGAGGAGATACCCTGAGCCGTGGTGGTGATACGTCTTACGGGAGAAAGCGCCCGGCGAACCAGAATCGCCCCCGATATCAATGCCAGTGTCAGAATCACCACCATACTAACCAAAACAGCCAGTCCGATACGTCCAATAGCGGCATCTGTGGAGGCCAGGGACTGCGCTACCTCCAGAACAAGAATCTGGTCCTTCAGATACAAAGGCGAAACCATAGTACGGATCCTGGTATTGCCAGAAGAAACCGTTTGAATAGCCTCCTGTCCACTCAATCCCGTTGCTATCAACGACGAGGCAGCTGGCAGCTCCTGATCCTGAAGGTTGTCCGATTTCACCACCACATTGCCATTGCTGTCTATAATCTGGACAAAAATCCCTGGAGAAACGATCTCATTTATGGGAGGCAAACTAGAGTGGATAACGTCGTAATCGAGAGGCCCGGTGGTTTCATCGGAGTGCAATGTACTGTGCACTTGTGTTGCATAGACCCTCAGGTTGCCATCTACCTGTGTAATAAGCCAGTTCTGCAGCGCGGCGTAGAAAAAAGCCCCGAAGAGCAGAATGATAACGCCCAGTATGAGGGTAAACCACAGAGTCAATCGCCAGCGAATTGACATGCCCCTATTCCTTTAGAACGTAGCCAACGCCGCGAACCGTATAAATCAACCTGGGCTGGCCTCCGGCCTCCAGTTTTGAACGCAGGTAGCGCATATAGACCTCTATGACATTGGATTCGCCGCCAAAGTCATATCCCCACACCTTCTCATAGATCATGTCCCTCTTAAGCACCTGCCGCGGATGGCGCAGGAAAAGATCGAGCAGCTCGAACTCCTGGGCAGTAAGGTGTATCAAGTCATTTCCGCGCCTTACCTCTCTGGTGGCGGTGTTCAATGAAAGATCCATGAACCGAAGGACTTCTCCTTCTGTGGGCCGGCCGCGCCTGAGCAAAGCCCTTAACCTTGCCAGCAGTTCATCAAAGGCAAAAGGCTTGACCAGGTAGTCATCCGCGCCGCTGTCGAGCCCGGCCACCCTGTCAGTGACGGTGCTCTTCGCGGTAAGCATCAGGATGGGTATCTCACCTGCCTGACGGAGTCGCTTGCTCACTTCTATGCCATCAATCCCGGGCATCATGACATCCAGGATGACAAGGTCAGGTTCTCTCTCAAGGACTTTGGCTAACGCCTCGGTACCGTCACCGGCTGTGTCGACGGTATAGCCCTCGTACGTCAGGCCCCGTCTGAGGAAGCTCACGATTTCAGGATCGTCGTCGACAACTAGAATACGCATGTTATCCCCCACGCTGACTGCGCATGTATTCTGTGCTCCGCCCCGTTGGGGGCAATGATAGACCACGGCAATATCCAGGTCAAACAACCTGCAATGGGCCACGCCCGGCATGCACGGTGCTGATGCAGAGGCTGGACACAAAATGGCCTCGCAGGGACCACTCGAGGGGCATGAGCTTCCATCACATCCTCCATTTCCACAAGTCCCCGCCGGGATGATTGCTTTATAGACAAGAAGAAAGCCCAGCTTTTCGGATGGGCTTTTCTTATCTTAGAGTGGGGGGGGTGTCCTCTCTAAGACATCCTCAGTATAGGGAACGAAACTCCACCTTGCATTGGAAACAGATTAGAGAATGCTTAGAAAATGATTAGAAATTTTAGCTCACGAGGTCCGTCATGTTCAGGGATAGGGTGAAGGCGGGTATCCCTGCTTGTCTATGAGGGGTTACCTGACAGAATGGCATCACCTATTTGCCAACTTGACAGACAGGACGATGTTATTCATACTATGGTATGAAACTGGTATGAAGAGGTGATGTCATGTCCAAGACAACCAAGATTGCCATCAGCCTTCCGGAGGAATTGCTCGATGCTGTGGAGAGAGAGAGAGAGGAAAGCGGTGAGAGCCGCAGCCAGTTCTTCCGCCGTGCCGTAGAGATAATACTCCGTCATCGGCGGGAGCAGGAAATGAGCGAGCAGTACATCCGCGCCTACCAACAGGCACCTGAAACCAGAGAAGAGGTTACAGCCGCACGTCGATCCGCCAGTAGCATTCTGGGTGAGGAGCCCTGGCAGTGAGAAGAGGTGAGATATGGTGGGCAGAACTGGAACCGCCGGCCGGGCGGCGGCCCGTGGTGCTCCTGTCCCGTGATGAAGCATATGTCGTTCGCTCTCTGGTTATTGTGGCGCCAATCACTACCCGCATCCGCTACATACCTTCCGAAGTGCTTTTGGGAGTTGGTGATGGGATGCCCCAGGAATGTGCAGCCAATCTGGATACCATTACCACTATCCCCAAAGACTGCCTCCGTAGCCGGCTGGCCACCATAAGTGTGAAGAGGCTGAAGGAGATTGAGGCGGCTATTCACTTCGCTCTTGGTCTGGAATAGGTGAAGGGGGGCAGACACAGCTTCCGCTGGGGAAGGCCATCCTTCAGCCAACCGACGCAGCGTGCTGCTGCCGTCGATGATATCATGAGTGGGCACTGGTCACTCCTTCAGAAGCTCCGGGTGATTCTGACGCAGCCATCTTTCCACAGACTGACGGAGGGTCTTGGCCAGACCTAGCATCTCCCCTACTTCTTGTTCAGAAACCATACCGATCATCTCATAATCACTGATATTGCGTTTCTTGCGAAGCTTATCCAGTTTCTCAATTGTTGCACCATCGAGATGCATGGTGAAGGCCAGGGACTGGATAGTCCAGTAATGGTGACCTTCTTGTGGTGCCCTGTAGCCGCTGGCAGCCAGAGCCGCCGTAGCAGACTGGAGGGCAGCGTTATACGCGGTAGCAAACCTCCTGTCTGCGCTCAAGTCGTGTATCTGGGCATCCGCCAGATCGCGATCAGCTACCGCCAGAGTCGGACGATCTCGCGACTACCTGTTTTATGTGTTCTTAACCGCCCGTTTTTCAACCAGTCTTGCAAGCTCACCTTCATCACCTATGAGAAAAATCTTATCACCCTCGAGTACTATCTTCAGGAAGTGATGGTTCTCCCGCATTTTCTGCTTGAATTCGGAGGTAGGGTAGACAACCGGATTTACCTCTCTTCCCAGCGTCTTTTGAGACGGACTGATGAGTGAGACGATTTCCGAAAAGGTTGTCTTGCCTATTACCATCATATCTATATCACTTGTTCTTTGTTCCGCTCCGCTGGCGATGGAACCGAAGATAAAGGCAACCTGTATCTTTCGCGCCGCCGGTCCTAAACTTTGCCGTAGCACGTCCGCCACTCCGAACGTCTTGGTTACAATACTCTTAAGCTCTGCGTAAATGGGACAACTCTTGTTTGCCCGGTAATAAACTTGCCTTCCCTGCACCTCGCGGCTGATGATGCCGGTGTCCGTCAGGTTTTTCAGCTCCCGCTGTACCGTTCCGCGACCAGTTTTAACGGCATCCAGTATTTGTTTCGTATAGAAGGAGCTATCTGTTTGGCCGTAAAGAAATGCCAGGACTGCCTGCCGGGTTTTGCCGAAAAGGCCGCTGCATAATGAACTATCAGTCATATTCTTACCCATTCAGGGTATTATCTTACCCATTTTGGGTAACAAGGTCAAGTATTAGACACCCCCTGCTTTTTTCAGCCGCGCCGATGTAGGACTTCCCCAGGCCTACCACATCAGCAATGAAGGCTCCGCCAGGCTGGTATCGGGGCCATCCTGGCCATGGATGATAGGAGCCTGAAAGCCCGGTTGAGGCAGGCAAACGCCCTGGGACTGCCTCAGGCTATCATTTTGGCAAAGAAGAGGTAAGATCAGGCAGCGATACTGAGAGGCATGGGGAGGGGGCAGACATAGCTTCCGCTGGAAAAGGACATCCTTCAGCTAACCGACGCAGGATGATGAGCAAACTCGGATTTCGCACCATGTGAATAGGCTAAAACTGAGTCCGGTCCGCGATAGTGAGCCACGCGGTTCAATATATAGAACTCCAGAACTGACCTTCAAGGCCGCTTTCGCTTTCCCCCTGAAGGCTCGGGCATTGTCCCAACGATATGCCTCCAGATAACAGAGCAAGCCCAGAGGCTTTGCCGCTTTCCTGGTGGAGACGGGGAAGAGTCGAAATCACATCTTCAATATTTGCAGCGGGGCTCTATCCCGTATGTGTCTAGTCGGACCTCATCCAGATGGATCATACATTTCAAGCTTCTGTGTGATGCAACAATCTGGACTTTTGTTACCGCCTCTATTAAGTTCCACATCTCAGCCACCAACTGCCTTCTGAATGGTGGTGACGTGCTCTCTTTGCAGCAGATACTCGGGCACTCAAGCCTGGAGATGGTGCGGAGGTATGTGACGTTAGCGTCAGCCCGGGTCATGGTGCAACACAGGAAGTTCTCGCCGATGGACAGAATGAATCTTGGCAGAATGTGGCTGACTCGAGTGCCTCGCAACTAGGGCAGGGACGCACGCAGAGCGGCAATGATTCGTTCTCCCTTGTTGGGGTCTTCACCAGCCGCACGCTTCTTGGCGACATATTCTTCGAGAATGCCCAGCGCTGCAACGTTTGAAACGTAGCGGAACAGGCCCGTTGCCCAAGCTGTCGAGCCTGGATTATGTGGATTCGTGTGATATTTCCAGAAATCGATCTCGTATCCTAGCATATCGTCCAGTGCACTGCTCTTGTCTCCAAAGATCTTGGTTTCTCTGCCAGGGTCTTCAACAAGCTTGGTGATTGCGAAAGCGCCCACCACAAAGCGGTCTCTGCGGTCTGGAGGCTCGGTGGTGAGAAGGGCTATCTTGCCTACTCTCGCGCCCCTGATCTTTCTGGGGCGGATCATCGTGCCATGTTCATCGGAGTCCCATCCCGCTGCGAAGTAGAAATCAATCAACGCTGTCGACTCATAGCATGGACTCCGTAGAGCTAGGTCCTGACCAACAAAATCTCTGCATCTGCTGAGTAGGCAGTACGGTCCTCCGAATCTTAAATTGTGGACGTATGCTTTGTCACTGCATATGCCCTTGTATCCCTTATCATTCCAGTTGCACTTGAAGGCAATATTGCCATCCTCTTTCTTGCCAACTTCGCGGCGCTGCAATCCATCCTCGATTTCTCGCGCCAGAGTCTCGATCCTACAGCGCCGGTTCTCAACTATTGTCCGATGTATCTCATTACTGGGATTGGCTGCTTCCTGGAGGCGTTGGAACGTCTCCTCCGCCGTTGAAAGGTGTTCTGCTGCCTGTTGGTAGACGAGACCATGGATCAGAGCCCCAATGTTGTTTAGTTGCTGATCCAGGGACTCGCGGATAGTGCGTAGATCGTCATTGCCCATTAGTTCGTTCCGGATATGCCCACAACCTAACCGCCAAGTCGGCCAGTCTCTCGCTACGCGTCCTGATCGTAGTCTCGTTCCACACATCGTCATCGGAAAACTGCTGAAAATAGGAGTTGAGGATCAGCAGGCTCTGTTTTGTGATTTCCGCGCGCTTTGCCCTGAAGGGGCCGTTGCTGACTTCAGAATTGAGCGGTTGGGTCAGCAGTGTCAGGTTGCCGAGGCTGTGAATGGAAGACCAACGCCTCGATTCCATCTCCTTTTTTTCAGCCGCCTGATGTTCTGGGTAGGGCCATTCTTCTGGCTTGAACTTCTGGGGCATTATGTGCTCAATCGTCAGATTGTTGTTGATCGGCACAGGTGAAAGCTGCGATTCCTGACTTGGGGTCCGGTTGGCCAATTCGAGGGCAGTGAGAACCATGCGCATCCTCTTGGGGCCGAGGGAATCGTACAACGGTTCGTACATAAGGCTCTTTAGGAACGCCTCGTTGCCTGGCCAAACAGAGCTATCCCCCTCCAATGAAAGCAATTCGCGACGCACAGACACATGACTCGGCATTCCTTCTCTGCTCAGCTTGGTAAGAAGACCAAGAAAAATGCGGTTGTAATTCTTGGGCGTCAGCCTGCATATGGCCCTTCGAACAATGTAGGACTCAATGTCAGCCAGTATGCGGGCAAACTCCTCTGCTGCTATCTGGTCTCGGTCTTCACACAGCCAGAGCATGAACGGGTAGACGGTTGTCGTGTCCAGTGCCCGAAGTCTCTGGGCCAGTATTCCTAGCCGACTGGTGTCATCTGCCTCCAGAAGTGAGCGGAATACTGAGCTCGACCGCTTGGCTGTTTCCAGCTCCAGTTCTAGGGAGCGCTCGGTCAACTCACCGTCCCACCACTCTTTGAATTCCTGGTAAAGATGTCCCATCTTGATCTCGTGACCTGCACGATACGTGAGATAGTGAAAGAAGAACAAGTCCAGCCGACTGCGGAACAACCTCCCTTGCCTTTCCTTTTCCTTCCAGAACTTGCCTGTCGACCCACCCGCTTCGTCATAATCCTTCCACCATTGGTTGTATAGGGCATTCACATCCTTGTTCTGCCTACTGGCATACAGGAAGATGAAGTTCCTGATCAAGTCGGAGGGTTCGAGTGGGACACCTCTATAGTTGAGGGTCTCGAATATCACCTGTGGATCGTCCTCCACGTCAAGTTGTATCTCGACGATTTGCACATAACGCATTACCGCTTCAAAGAGTAAGTTAGCGAGTTCTCTCATCGACTCTTGGCTAGACGTTTGGCTCGGTAGCGCCTCCTCCTCATCAATGCCACTTAGGAATCTCTTGATGACATCGTGGAAGTAGAAATAGGCTTCGACCAAGGCCGGGCGCGGGGGAACTAGCTTCTTCCGATGGAGCTTCTGCGGATATTTGGCTGCAAGTGCTTCGGCGGATCCTGCCTTCATCACATTCTTGACATCTTCTTGATAGGCATTCGTGGGCCACACCTTGAATTGCTCATCGGCGTTGTAGAATGGGCCGGGATTACCAGTTAGGCGGCCGAGCTGCATCTTGAGGTAGTCATCGCCCGACTCGACCACTGCATCTCTAAAGGCAGCCAGGAAGACTTGTAGGGTGAGCAATCGCTGTTGCCCATCTATGATTTCAGAAGCAGGCATTTGCCTGATCACGGTGGGCACCTGGCTCAGAACAATGGCACCAAGGAAATGCTTGCGAATTGTGTTCCTTGAAGCTCCCTTATGAACCTGCACCAACCTGGCCTGTTCCGCTATGTCACCCCAAAGCGGTTGCCATTGCTGGTCTTGTGTCCAAACATACCCACGCTGAAAAATCGGCACCAGGTAGCGCCGCTGCCTTTCAAATAGATCGAATACGGTGATCTTATCTGTCTTCATGAGTCATACACCAAGAAAATACTATGCAGAGAACAGCGTCGGCTGAGCCCGTCTACTTGCGCTTCGGAATCGTGTACGTTCCCTTTGCACCTTGATAGACGTTGAACTTCGACTTGCAGCTTTCGCACTCATAGCGCTTAACATCAGAGCTCCCGTACTTCCACGACCGAATGGGCTTGGTCGAGACAGGTCGACTACATATGGGGCAGTTTGTTGCAGTTACCATACAGACACCTCCTTGCCTGGTCCCTTATGGGTTGTCTACGTGACATATGGATGTATATTACTCTTCCTAAGAACAATTCTGCCAGTACCGCTCTGTAGGCCCGGATCGCGTTCTTGAATTCACTCGCTACCATGGCCGCATCAATGCTTCCCTCTTCGCAGCTCCGCTCAAGACCTGGGCACAGGACTCCCAGTCTGTGCGCTCGATTTTCTGATAACGGATCTCGAACGGGTGCTTCTCAGGAACGGCATCAATGATGCGCTTGGCTTGCTCCTCCTCACCGATAGCAACGTCAATCCAGACATCTTCAAGTACGTCAGGAATCTGCCCAAACAGGCTAAATATACTCTGAAGCCTAATGGACAATAATTGGTGAACGCGATCCTCGACAGATCCCAAGTAGCGCATGTTGTAGACGTATACAATATCGTTGAGCTGCCCGATACGCTGTATCCTACCTTTGCGTTGTTCGAGACGCGTGGGATTCCATGGAAGGTCCAGGTTGATGAGCGTGCCGAGTCTCTGAAGGTTCAGCCCCTCAGATGCGGCGTCAGTCCCGAGCAGGAGGCGGATCTGCCCATTACGCACGCCAGCCTTAATCTCCTCCCGGTCGACCGGCGTGAATGAGCCGTCCTTCCACATGCCGGATTTACCGCTGCCTGCGTAAATAGCGATTGGCTCGTCGGGGAAGTCAAGGACGAGTTCTTTGGCCAGCCACTGCACTGAATCATAGTACTGGCTGAAGACGATGCACCCCTTATCGAGCCAGCTTCGCCCCCGGAGGCAATCAAGGACTACGGAGTACTTGGGGTCTCGCTCCTGATTGGCTTCAAGCGCCTTGACGAATCTTTCGAGCAATACCCGCTCCTCATCGGTCAGAGTCTTTAACGT
Source organism: Chloroflexota bacterium (assembly GCA_026389585.1). Classification (NCBI taxonomy): domain Bacteria; kingdom Bacillati; phylum Chloroflexota; species Chloroflexota bacterium. The sequence goes on from JAPLHP010000036.1 coordinate 81,341, forward strand.
GCTCAGGGATGCGGCAGGATTCTCATCCTCGCTCTCCGCGTCCGAATCCAAGGTGAACGAGCCGAGGTCTCGCCACGACGCCAGCATGGTCTCGGCTGTGGCTTTGCCTGCCGCGATACTGCTGCCCACCCGGCGCAGGAGGAGCGTGCGAAGAAAACCTGAGCCCTTCATGCGGGCACCAAGCTGCCGACAGAACTCCTCAGCCAGTTGGTATGCATCTCTGAGGAAGAGGGGTAAGCGGATGGCATCCTCGTCGCGATCCCCTAGAAGTTCGACACGGATCGGTTTTAGGTACGGCTCGCCGGTTTCAGGGTCGATTGTCTCCTCAAGATACTTGCGGCTCCGCCGTACGATATGGCGGATGAACGGATTATGCTGGTCAACAAAACGAGGGAACATGGCGTGCACACGGGCCTTGTCGGGAGGATTAAGACGGTCCCAATCGCTGCCGCCGGCAGACACTTCCATGTCGGTCATTCCCAGCGACCGACGCAGGATCTCGAAATCTCGATGCTCGGAGGATGGGGGTAATGGTGTGCGGACCCATTGCCACATGTCCAGTTCATCCTCCAGCTGTCTCGCCGTGCCCAGTACCAGCGGCAGGGCTCTTTCGGCATGGTGCCACTCACTCCATGCGCCACCAAGGACAGCCTCGCTACCACGGCTCAGGATGTCAAGGAGATCCCAAGCCTCCACAGGGCGGATCTGAACGGGTGTCGCAGTCGCCAGGAGCATGCTCTTGGTGTGCTTTGACAGTTCATAGAGGAATTGAAGCAAGTTGTTCGGATCAGGTTTCTCCCCGTCACGACCTTCGCCCAAGTTTCGACGGCGGGCGTTGTGTGCCTCGTCAACGATGATGCATTCATAGTCAAGGTGTTTGAGGTGCTCAGAATCCTCGCACTGAAAGACGGCCCTTGAAGTAGGAACAATGCCAACGCGCCGCGGACAATTGCGTATTGCCTGGGGACCAACAGAAGGGTACTCGACACCGCGCTCATCCACCCATTGCTTCCCTGTCCATACGGCGGAGGGCATGTCAAGCAGGTCGTTGAGCTCATCCCGCCACTGCCAGACAAGCGCTTTCGGTGCGAGCACCAGGATTGGTTTGGTGCTGCATAGGGCCATCAGCTCAGCCGCCATGGCGAGCTGAATGGTCTTGCCAAGGCCGACCTGGTCGGCGAGAACAAATCGCGCTCCTCCGGGGCTATTGAGATGTGCATCGAACGCCAGCTTCACGAAGAACTTCTGGTGCTCCCAGAGACCCGCCTGCTGACGATAGACCGATGCCTCGATAAAGACCGATGCAGGTGTTGGAGCCACTGGCAACGTGCCTGAGGGCCTCGCCCAGTCCTCCACCGAACTTATGACAGAGCGTTTGCTGAGGCGAGCGACATCTTCGATGACAAATTCCGCAAGCGGCACCGCGGCATGGTGAGTCCATAGGGCATCAAACTCTTCTTGGACCCAGGCCACAGCCTCCGGCGATGAGTCTTCCCACAGAAGTTCGTAATTCAGTGTCCATGCTGACCGTGATTCATTGACGCTGCCCAAGAAGGCAGTGCGACTCCCATCAGCAAGCATGATTACCCCGGCCTTGCCGTGAACGAGCCCGAAGTACTCATCCGGGAGCACTCTCACTTGTAGCTTCCCGCTGCGCAGGAACTCGTGAAGACGCGAAAAGCGGTTACGAGTTGCCTCTCCCCCAGATTCGACCAGCGTCTCGGGACGCGAGCTACACCACTCCTGTCGAACGGCTGCAGCGGCGGCTCGAGCTGTGGCAACGTCTTGAGGTCGCAGCCCCGAGTTGCACACGATGCGTACAAGTCCGGTCACGCTCTCAATGGCTTCGCCAGCCACCTCAAGGATAGATCCGGAGAAGTATCCGGCGATGCGGTCATAAGCTTGCGCACCATGCAGGCGGTCTGTGAAGAATGACCGGTCCAGTCGTTGCCGCCTGGAGGAAAAACGCCGAATTTGGCTGTGGGCAACAGGGTCGTTCATGGTCTCCTCATACGTTGTCCTGCCGGTTCCGTAACGCACCAGCTAGCAACGCCGCCGCCTCGGCATCCTTGTGCCAGTGAACCAACGAAGTGTGATGGCGCAGCGCTGCGAGAAACTCCAGTATGTCGATCAGGCGGGCTCGGTTGCTGGCGTAGTCTTTGATCTCCGTGGTGAACCATGTGATGGCTTCGCGTGTGCTGTCCATTTCTGTGGTCATGAAGACTCCGAACAATGCGTGGCGCACTAATGTGTCGCCGAAGCCATCTCCACCAAGATCCTTACGGCCGAATTCGCTGGCGGTTTTGAGGCGAGTCTGGTTGGCCTTCGTGCTGGCCAGAAGCGGTTTGTACTCCCTGACGCCGAAGCCGCGGGCGAGTTCTTGATATACCCCATTTCGATACTCACCGTGGCTCTCCATCTCCAAACCCTTGAGGTAAAGCCGCTCAACAGCGGCCAAAGATTTCCACAAATGCCTATCAATGCCACGTGGCACCAAGTGGTCGCAGGCGATGGCCACAGCCTTGCGGATGACATCTTCTACTGGCGATACTTCTCCGCGGGCGCGAGTGCGGGTAAGCTCGTAGTTGACATCTATCTCTTCGATATTCTTGGAGGTGAGCACGCGTAGGGCAGCAGCATAGGCGGCAAGCTGGTAGTCTGTGTCGGCAAAGCTGGGGTCTCTCTCGTCGTCCATGGCGAGCATCGAGTCGAGCTGGTGTCGGACCTCTGTTTCGACCTCAGGGTACACTTCGTCAAGGAAAGATGCCCCCTGCGGGCTCTGCTTGCGGAGGATCAGCAGCACAGTGCCTTGCACATAGTTGCCTTCCTTAAGAGGTGAGGATGTCTCGGTGGCGATGCACCAAGCTGCGGTTACGCGCAGTCCTGCGGCCCACAGGATGAGAGCCAGATCAGCCCACACGCCAGCGTCCTGATGGGTGAACATAACAACCTGCAGGCCGTTGTCAGGCATGTGCTGAGCCATGTTGCGGTAGCAGTCGACCATCGCCTTGCGAAAGCTGTCGTCACTGCCCTTCACCGCCAGAGCTCGTTTAGAATCTGCATACCATTCTGGAAAGAGTTTGACAAGGTGAGTCTCGTACCAAGCAAGGAAGTATTCGGAGAGTTCATCATATTGAATGGCATCACCGTACGGGGGATCGGTGATCCACAGATCAGATACGTAGCCGCACTGACGAGCGTCAAGTGCCAGCACTTTGCCGCTGCCCACCACTTGCGCCCGGTTGATTAGGGCCATCCAAGTTGTTTGGAGGGCTGGCAAAGGCCTGACCCCAAAGTTGGATAGAGTGTTCAAAGCTTGGTTGCTGAAAGTCTGTTCAGTCTTCTCATTTGCTGCATTGGAGTGCCAACGGCAAAGCCGTGAGTTCCAGTCACTGCACCGGCCTATTGCCAAGACAAGAGCTGCTTCTTCCGCCGGAGAAGCTCCGGCATCGGCCGCAGCAGCGGCAAGCAAGCCGTTGACGAGAAGTTGCCTCGGTGTGAAGAGGTGGTGCCAGTGTGTCCAGCCACGCGTCCGAATGGGCTCGTCTGTCTTCACGCCCGGCTCGATCCGGCGACTTGGGATGAAGCCCTTCTGCTGCCAGTCCGTAAAATGCTCCATCAGGAGATCCAATACACGCTGCTCACGCGCAAGGTCCTTAGCTGTCGGTGAGCGATAGTACCGCGCGCTGTGCTCCTTCCCTCCCACGTCGGTCCAGGTGTCAACCCAGCGGATGCAGTATAGGCGCTCGCCGAAAACATCACCATCGCGTGGAACGATATCGCCATTCTCCCAGCCTCTGAGCAAGCTTCTACTCTCGCTGAAGGTTCCGCGTCCATCTCCCCGTATCGCGCGAATCGGGGTGGGGTGAGCTTTGCACTGCGGGCAAATCAGTTCTGATTCCTTGGCTGTACCTGCTCGGTGTGCGGCTTCCAGCGCCTCATCCAAGACGCCTTGGACTATCTCGAAATCATAGCAGCAACGCTTGTCATTTGGCACAAGGCGTGCAATCGTTCTGCTGCCCCTTCCAATAACCCAGGAGGATGCAAGCGGTATGCGCCAGTTGCACTCGGGACACGTGACCTCGACACAATACAAGTAGGCATCGGCCCGCCAGCGTCGGCCCGTTTTGGGATCAGGCTCGCTGTGTTCAATGCCCCATGCGGTCACTTGGCGATCAACTTGTTCGAAAACAGTTCGCTGGATTCTCTGGACTCCTTCTGCTACCTTTGGCACACCCCCCACGATCTTCAACGCGGCCCACGTAAGCAGTGCCGCCACCGGGTTCAAGTCGCTGCCATAGGCCTCACAGCCAATGCGGGCCGCCTCAAAGGGAACCGACCCGCCACCACAAAAGCAGTCGCCCACCCGAGGGACATGGCCAAAGCGGTTCTGGCCAAGCTCGGCAACTAAGTCAGCAAGCGAGGCGGCATGGGTACCAAGATGGGCATTGATAATCCGCCACGATTCGGCAGATGGTCCATCAACTTGCTCCGGGCGGACGCAGTATTCCTGCTGTTCGTCGTACGATAGGCCGAGGAAAACTCGATGCTGCAGCTCATCCTTCTCGTGGCTTGTAATGCCTTTCTTGAGTTTGGGTTCCGTATCCGTAGAGCCAAGGTCGAAGTAGCGGCTTTGATCTGTGGGCCCAAGACATCGAAACAACTTGGCCGCCGGTATGTTCTTTGACTTGCGGCCGAGCATTCCGTCTTCATCCATAGTCATCAGTCGTAGGAAGACTTCTCGGTCTCGGGCTGCGTCAGTAGTTGCGGGCAAGAGCAGACCCAGGATTGTGGCTCGGCAGAGCACAAGGGGTTTACGCCCCCACCACTTCCCCAGGCCGGTCAAAGTCTGGCTCTGTTTTGCGGTCCGCTCAGCATAACTCTCCTTCGAGAGCTTCGAGACGGGAAACTGAGTCTCAATTAGGCATAGCTCGGAACGCTGGAGCGATGCCGTGTGTTGTGCCGTTTCTGTGACTGTGGTCGGCATGTCTCTATTCATGGTTCATCCCGAGTCTATTGAGAGCGGCTCGAATCTGACCCAAAGCCCAGCTGATTCGCCGCTTTTGCTCGCCGCGTTTTCCGTGACTTCCTGGCACTCCCTGTTGAGCTATGGGCTGTGCCCTCTTGAGCTGTAAGCTGGTCGGATTCGCTCATTGACTGGCTCACTAAGCGGAAGAACTCTGGCACAATCGGCTGATCGGGAGGACGGTCAGAGACCGGGTTCTCAGTCAGGGCAAATCGCACTGCCTTGCGCCAACCTCGCCCTCGGCCATCGGCGTAGCTGCCGGTAGCCGCCGCCGTCATGGTGTATAGCCACCAGCGCTCCTCGGGTGTCAGTCCCCGCCAGTTGGCGACCGCCGTAGGTATGAGGGCAGGGTCAGCATCTTCAAGAGCCCAGGTGAGGAGGGTCAGTTCTTTACCCAGCATGCGGCTAACCGTATTGTAACCAGCTTTCCAGCGCCCCGGACGTTTGCCCTCTCTCTTGAGGCGCAAGTTGAACTCCGCGCGCACCAAGTCGGCGACTGCGTTCCATTTCGGCCGATCAAGTTGGCTTTTCACCTGGCCATCAAGACGCTCACCGTAGTGAACCGAATCGGCGATGCGATCGGGATCCCACGACAGATGTTCACTGATTGTGATGGGTTGCGTCGTGCCAGCAGGAATGTGAACCAGGAAATGGGAAACTGACTGGTTGGGGTCAAAGCCGAAAGTGTCGACAAGCACGTCCGGACTAGGTTTCTGGTTACGTTCAGCCACTATTGCCTCACCTCTGAAGCCTGATAGTCGGTCTTGTTCTCATTGATCCAGTCGAGGAACCCCTGCCCGCGCTCAAAGTGGAGGGCCGATACCTCGATACCGAGTTGACCTTCGTTGGTGAGCTTGCGGACGGCATCGGCGGCCTCCCGCAGGGCATCCGCACCAAGTTGGATCTTCTCATGCAGAGTGAGCTCAGCCCAACGGTTGCCCGTCACGCTGACCTTGATTCCACTCATGGACATGGGATGAGCCTTCAGTCTCTCCAGGAAACCATACGACTCGAGCGTGGTGTTAAACTCATGACGCCTGGTCCACGTCAGGGGTCTATCGGGGTCAATTTGCTTGTCCGTGTCGGGTCTGTCCCAAAGTATCTCGGCAGTCAACACTTCCGAGACGACGTCGCCGTGCATCGCTACCGCCAGGACGAACCGCGTGCCACGATGGACCTCGAAAGGCTCCTCGTAAGTACCACCGGAAACCTTGGGGTCTGAGCCATCCGTGGTGTACTTGATCTCGGTGCGCCCGTCCTTGTTGGGGGCAGCTCGGAGCTCAACAATCTTGTTCCCTCTCTTGCCCGCGTAGGTCTTGTATTTCAAAGTCAGGCGGTTGCGCCACTTGTGATCCGGGCCAGAAGCATGCGTTCGCGTAGAATCCACGGCCAGAAACGAGACCTCCATTTCGCTCGTTCGATAAAGACCCTGCTCGACCTTCTGGGAGGCTTCCGTCGCATCAGCGCCGACTTCGGCGTACACAGTGTCGCCGTGCACAGGCGTAACCTTCAACTCCACCTCTCCAGTATCTTCATGGCGTGAGCGCTCCTGTATCTGCACCGAAGTGGTCTTGGGTGGTGGTGGGTTCCGGTCAACGTAGCCCGCCGGATCCTCGCGCCAGACCTCACGGTATACAAGATCATCCTTGATAGCATCGAGCGCCTCGCGACGGTGCCACTGCCACTGAGGGTTCATGGCAGCACGTCGCTTGACTTCGCTCCACAACATAACGGGTGTCGTAAACAGACGCGCTTCAATCTTCTTGCGGAATGTATCGCTCGTAACGTCTTCGGTGTACTTCTGCTTGTCCTTCAAGACCTGGATGACCTGGTCCTCGCCGTTGTACTTGTTCCCCTCGTACTTCATCAGGAAGTCAGCAGAAAGGAAGACATCCGTATCATTTTGACGGAAGGGGTAGTACAGAGTCGAGAATGTCTCTTTGACCGCTGAGAGGAACTGGCCCAGAATGCGATCCCGGAGTTCATCTGCCTGCTTGAACTGAGGGTCCGTCTGAGGAGTCTTGTCCGCCTCCATTTCGTCGAGAATATGTTGGATAGCCTTGAGCCGCTTGGCGCTGTCGATTAGTGTGTCGAAGGTATTGCGCGAACCCGTCAAGACGGCGATACGATTCTTGAAGGGAGTCTGCCCGTAGAATTGGACGAGTTGGGGGTTCAGACCCTGGCCAACGTAGGGCTCGGAGATGACGAGAGAGATGCGATCCTGGAACACTTGAATCTCGTCGATGGACGGCAGCACCAGTACTTCCTGATAGCACCAGCCCATCGGCGGTTTGAAAAGGGTCTTGAGGCGCTCTCTGAGTTCTTTCAATGCCTGTTCTCGGACATATGCAGTGGACAGCGACTCCAGCTTCGCGACGAGGTTCTGGACGTTCTTGAAGAACAGCCTGCCGTCACGATTGGAGTGGAGGTACCAGGCTGCAGTGGCAAGCTTCTCGAGAATATCGCTCTTGAGACGGGCCAGATTCCTACCGGGCGCGCAGAGGTAGCCCACCACTTCCGGGATGGTTAGGCCGACAACAGCATTCGGGACATTGGCCAGCGAAGACATGAAGATGAGCCGACATGCGTCCTGCGTGTCATTCGTGCCCAGGTTCTGATCCATGACTTCGGCGACTGCTTTCCCCTGAGATGCAATATCGTGGGCCACGGCGTTGTCCAGTGTGGGGTTGATCTGGCGGATTTCCGACAGGGTCTCGGGGTCGTTCAAGTCTATGTTGTGCACGCCAATGAGATACACCTTCTCCGCTTCCCCCGATTGCCACAGTCGCGAGGTGATGATGCGCATCAGGCGGATCAGTGCACGGGTCTGCTGGAATCCGGGATTTTCACGAAAGCGTGCATACAGGTCTTTGATCGAAGGGTGGAACGGGTAACTGTCTTGGATGAACTGCGCAAACTTCTCTGGCGACTGGGCCGTAATGTCCATCTGTCGCGCCTCGCGGATGGCCTTGGCATATGCTTGGGCGACCTCTGTCACCTCCTCGTTTGGTGGCAGGTCCTTGAACAGGCGCTTCCGCAGGATGTGATAGAACTCATCTGTGTTGATTTGAACCGGCGTCAGGTTCATCGAGTGCCTTTGGGCCTCGCTCTGAAGCTGCTTCAGCAGGTCGGCGATCTGGGCACTAGCTTCGGCATAAGTGCCGACAAGGTCAGTCAGCACGATGCACACGTTGGCTAGCTCTTTCTCTGCGACTGCTTCGAAAAGGTTGGTCAGTGCTGTGGCCGTGACGTGCGAAAGATCTGAGTTGCCGACGGCGATTGACTTGGCGTTATCGAGGTAAGGTGGCAGTTCGTCGAGGAGTATCAGGGTAGGCTTGCCTTTGAGCAGGTTTATCCAGGCTGAGCGGCCCGGAGCCTTCAGCGGCGAATAGTAGTCCTTGAAGTCGGCATGTCTACCTATCTGACGCGCTATCTCTCCCCAGATACCGTGTGGAACGTCGGTTTCGCGGCCTGAGAAGGCAATGACTCGCACGGGTGGCAGCGCCTTCGCGCTTGGCAGTCCGGGCAGAACAGCTGCACGGAGTTCCGGATGCTTCGCCAACAGGCCAAGAGTGATGAGGTTATGTGTCTTGCCCCCACCCATCGCCTGGGTGAGTTTGAATACTGCCTGCTCCGAACGACCCTCAAGTCGCCGGAGGGCCTCCATAAGCAGAGTTCGCATCCCGTCCGTGACATAGTTCTCTTCGAGGAAGGCCCTAGTGTCGATCTTGTCTTCGGCCAGATGCATCAGGTTGAGAACGGTGTCGCGACGAGCCGCGTCGAAGACGCTCTCGCGTGGTGTGCATAGGGTCTTGATCGATTTCATTTGCACATCCCTCCTGCCCCGGTCCCATCAGATTGCTCTGGCTGGGCGACCGCGGGCCGATTGTCAATTGTATGCCTGATCACGAAATCCTGGCGAAAGCGGCAACATAGCGAAAACAAGGCCTTCTGACAATGCGAATTCTACGACTACCCTTGCTATTGTGCAAGGGATACCCTTTTTGGAGCGTGCTCTCCAGGACGCAGATGAAGGGAGTTTGCAGGTAACGAAACAGCGAATTGTTGGATCACAATCTGGACTATTGTTCAACGTTCCAGCGCTCCGAAACGGCAGCTCTTCTCTTGAACTTGGCAATGATGTAGTATGCATGTAGAATTGGCCAGCACTAAGACGATTGCATTGAAGAGAAGATCGTAAACAGCGCCGTAATCTTCAGGGAAGATCGGAGGCAGCTAGTAGAATATGGAAGTGAGAGATCCTCTGTACGGTTTGGTGGAGTATGGGACAGATGAAGAGAAGATAATAAACAGCATCGTACTTCAGAGGTTGCGAAACATAAAGCAGCTTGCATTGGCTAGCGCTGTCTATCCTGGTGCACATCACTCGAGGTTTGAACATAGTATTGGCACCATGCATTTGGCTGGGATGGTAGCGAAGAGGCTGGGGCTAGAAGCGGAAAGGCCTGTTCTGCGACTCGCTGGACTGCTGCATGATGTTGGGCATGGGCCGTTCTCTCATGTCTCTGAACAAGTTATGGAGGGATATGCAAGTGACATCATGGCCAAATATCATGCAGATGGCGTACACGAATTGATCAGTATGATGCTTATTGAGAGGCTTGGCAGCTTGGCAGGAGTGACACTCGAAAGCGGTGTTACATCCGGGATATGCGAGCTTCTCAAGAAACAACCTAGAAGGTCTTTGCAGCAAGGCATCATCTCGGGTCCGTTGGATGTCGACAAACTTGACTATCTTCGGAGGGATAGCTACTTCGCCGGGGTTCAGTACGGAGCCTTTGATCTCGATAAGGTGATTCATAGCCTCACCAGGATAAGGATCAGTAGTGAAGAAGAACAACTAGGTTTTCATGAGGAGGGTGTCCATGCAGTTGAACAGCTCCTACTTGCAAAGTACCACATGAATGTGCAGGTCTATCAGCATAGGATTAGGCGCATAACTGATGCAATGCTGGTTAGTGGCATTAGGTTTGCCTTAGAGGAAGGAGTTGGTGAAGTCCAAAGGCTTTTCACTGTGGAGGATTCTGATGCTTACCTGCAGTACTATATCTCGAACAATGATAATACTCTCATGGACACAGTCCTACAGAAAGGCAAGGAAGGGTCGAGAGAGCTGTTTCAGCGCATAAAGGAGCGCAAACTTCTGAAACAAGTGTTTTCACTCGAGATAAGCAGAGACAACTTTCCAGACGCAGTTCAGATGGACAACATATTGCGCTTGTCTGATGCACAATTGCACCAGATAGCACAACGGGCAGTGGAACTCTATTCTGCAACAGATAGCAGGCTGGATCCAAACCTGGTCATAGTGGACAAACAGACCATCTCTAATCCAACCTTCAAATCACCTCAGACCAGCATTGATCAAGGCACGATAATGGTAAAGACGAAGTCTGGACAGAGAAAGGCTTTCCCAGACATATCCACTATCTTTCGGAACCCTAGCATAGATCCCAAAGTCGAGGTTCTCTACGTCTACTTGCCTCTGGATTGGCTCGGAAGCAAGGGGGACAGGGATGCGTTCATCAACCAAAGATATGATACAATGGCTGAACAAGTGATGGAGGTGGTCAAATGAGATTGGACGATCTCGTCATACTGACGCTGCATTTCAGCGACAACAAGATGATTGCTGGTCGGACCCTCCTACAAAAGACCCTCTACTTCCTTAACGCAAAGCTTAATCTGGGCGTGGAATTTGCGTCTCACTACTATGGTCCCTATTCCTCCGACGTTGCTGAGTCAATTGCCCGTCTGAATTCTGCTGGTATTCTGGAGGAAAGCATTGAGTACCTCCAACCGCTGAGTTTTGGAGTGACTTTCGAGCCCAGAAGGTTTACATACAGGCTTACAGACACTGGAAAGAGCATAGCAGAGATTGCCGAAAGACGGAATGAGACCGAAGCCGAAGCGATCAAGGGAATCCTTGATCGCATGAAGAATCTAGGCGTTGTGGATGACTACAAGAGCCTGTCTATTGCAGCAAAGATGCACCGTATATTGAAGATCGAGAAGAAACCTATGACAGCCTCGCAGGTTCTGGAAGAGGCCAAAGCCTTAGATTGGAGAATAGAAAAGGGAGATGCTGATGGAGCAGTGGTTTTTCTCAAGGGGATGGACTTAGTCATGGAATTCGAGCATCCTGCTGCAGCGAATACAGCAACCACGGCTTGAGTTGCAAGTAAGCCTCCAGTTGAAATTGTGTTGATCTTGAACTAGTGATGACCTGTGTTAGGGGTCGGTTGCGCCTACACGCAGGACATTGAAGTCCATCCTCGGGCTTCTATGAGTTGACAAGACCACCCCACCAAGTGCATCCATTAGGAAGTCCTTGTATATTGGCATGCCATATTCCACATCGTCACGCGCTGTCTCTCAAGAGATGCTCCTTTCGGAGCAGCGACAGGGTCATTGGGTAATGCCAGTCTTTGGATGAAACAGGCTTCCGCAGGCTGGGTGTTGACCAGAAGGAGACAGATTTGATCCTAGAAGAGATTACTGGGTAAGCCGAAATACGTGGATTCAGAAGCATAACGTTCTACATCCCCCACTGAGATTGCTTCGCTGCGCTCGCAATGACACCGGCGGCTAACCCGCAATGACACCAGCGGCCAACCGGAATGACACGGCACACAAACCCCTGAGCCATAAGCGAGAAGAAATACGATATGTTCGGAGATGTTTCCTAGCCATGGGTCAGCCCCATTAGTCATGGGCCAGGCGGCGTATCGTTGCGTTTATGGAGTTGCTCTCACCTTGGGTGATCAAGCCGTCACGGACCGCCAGCTTCAACAGGTCTCCTGTACCAAAGACAGCAATAGATAAACTCACAGCCTTACATGCTTCGCGTGCAAGGCCATCATCTGTCGCTATATCGTAGCCCCTGTTGCAGGCGATGGCTATTGACGCGGATTCGCCCAGCCCCAGCCTCCTTCCAAGGAGCAGGTTAGCATATATCGAGATTTCTTCCCCGGAGGATTCATCAAGAGTAACCACGCAGATGGTACCGTCAACCTGCATCTGTGTTAGAAGAGCTATGAGATATTGCCCTCTACCGGGCCAGCGTGAGGCTTCCTGAAGGACCTGGCCGGTGATGCAGAAAGTGCCCTTTGGCCAGATTCCCAGCACTCGAGCTAGAGCTCCGGCAGAATACAGTCTTGAGACAACGTCGTTATCGAGGACAACAGGTCTGTTGAAAGGCGACATTCAGGCATCGCCTTCCTTACTTTCTCCACTAAGCTCGTCTCTGAGTTCGTAGTAGTTCCTCCTCAGGAGTTCGGCCAGCTTCTCAAATGAGACAAGTTTCGCCTTGTAAGCCTCGTATGCCAGATATTTGTAATGACGAGGAAGCATGTCAGGGGGATCCTCTCTGTCACAATATCCCAGCAGGATGGCGATAGGTGATGTGGTGACTCGTTGAGTCATAATGCCTTGCCATCTGGAAAGCGAGAGCTTCCTGAGAGATACCAACCTCCAGCCGGTTGCTTCAAAGCTGGTGCCGAAATAAGTCGCTAGATGAAAGACGACCTCAGCCGTTGGGGCAGTTGTCTGTTTGGATACAAACTGGCTCAACATCTCATTCATGGCGCGTCTGGGCATCAGGAAAGCAGCGGCAAATGCATTGGCGAAACGTTCGTGAGGACGCCGTGTCACAAATCCAGTGTCGGTGTCAATGTGAGCATGGGCTAACTGATTCCGATGGGCAATGCAGTGCCCATACTCGTGTGCCACAGTAAATGTGCGCCTCCGCTGAGGATGAAGTGAGTTGATTAGCAAGCAGGCGCCAAGGTCCTTGTCACACGCAAAAGCGCCGGAGAACCCTTGTGATTCCTCCGGCAGGTGAAATATCTTCACCCCCCTCTTCTTTTCCAGTAAGTCGCAAATATCCTTTATGGGCTGACTATCAAGGCCCATTGAGCTTCGCTCAGCCACTGCCAGGTCTTCGGCCTGTTCCAGTGTTGTTGGAGAAGCACTTGAGTAGTCAGGCGGCCCCGGCATCTCTGGCGCTCCCACGAGCTGCATCAGGTCTCGGTAGTCTTTGCATAAGTCTTGAAATCCGATGATTGTCTCCCGGGGAACAGCTGCTGCTGAAGCAGCTCGGAGTAGAACGGAGAAGCAGGCACTGGACTCGTCCTGGTCAAAGAAGAAGGTCAGGGGACGATGATATAACTTGGCGAACTTGTATAACTCTACGGCCGAGACACGTCGCTTCTGACTCTCAATGTCTGAGACGGTGGATGTTGCGAGGCCCATACTCTCGCCGACCTGGCTGAGAGTGAGTCCCAAGGCTGTTCTGGCTTGCCTCAGCATACGGCCGACTGCGACAGGCAAATCCGTCGTTGCACTAACAACCATGTTTGCCCTCCTTCAGCCGACTTCGGAAAAGTACAACATTATTGGATTCGAGAGCATTTTATCACACGAATTTTCGGAGGTCAACATTTGTTGCATTGCGCCAGAGGCACATAGCAGCCGTTCCTGTCACTTCAGGGCGGCGACGACTTTATTGGTTTGTCTTTCTAAGGCTTCCAAGGAAGACTCGTTGGTGATAGTGAAGTCTGCCATGGCGATGGGCCCACCTTTGTTGAGCTCCTGTATCTCCATCGCTCAATTTCCTTCTGAATCGGTTTCGGCTCTTGCGGGAAAGAGTTCCTTCAGGGCTGACATAAATTCATCAAGCTGCAAACCGGGGCGATAATAAGGGCTTTCCCTCAATCGGATCATGCCCGGATGGTCGAGGGCGGAGAAGTGTTTCAAGACCAGACGTCCTGCCTCCATAATGTATGGATCGTCTCCGTACTGATGGCGCAATTCAAGGGCATGTTTCCACTCCGTCTCCATGGTCGTCGCCAGGATGGTGTACATATCCAGGGCATGGTAGCGACCGAATTCCTTGTTGGCATCGTTGAGCCGGTCCTTGAAGGCGAATAGTTTCATCATCAGGAACGTGTAGGGTTGCGGAAGAAAGACCTCAGCTTGCCAGGGCTCGCCTGAACTGAGTTTCCCATTCAGCGTTTCCGGCAACAGCCCTTCTTCCAACGTCGGAACTTCGTCGACGGGATGGGCGTGAATGCCAACGGAAGGATCGGGCCGGGCACGGCGGGTGTCCGTTTTCACCCGTGTGCCCTCAAAACGGCTTTGCGGACCGGTAAGGATGTCTATCTTGACGCTGCCTGCCTGAGCGCCTCCAGGACCGAGCTTCATAAACTGGTATTTCTCTGCGCCGCGAACAACCTTATAGCCCAGCCTGGCAATGGCCTCTGCCAGTGGTTTCAATTTTGCTGACTGGATGAGCAGTTCCGGACGTAGAAACAAATCAAGGTCGTTGGTGGAACGTGCTTCAGGCCATTCACGGAAGAGTGTTGGCGCACCGAGGCGGCGCACGTAATCGGCCTTGAGGTAGATGCCAAAACCGCCGCCAATGATGAGTCTGATATCCGCGCCTTGCACTTCGTAGAGCAGATCGAGCAACGCCGTTTGAAGGTCGGGGATCGTGATCATTGCTGCTCTCGGTGAAGATTCACCAAGAGGAACGACTTCACCTGTTCGGCAGTCTCCCGGTCACGCTTGTCGCCGGCCATCAACTCCAAATACACCTGCACAGGGGAGGCCCACCAGAAGTTTCCCTCCTGCCGGGCATCGAAGTAGACCGTTTCATCCTCTGTCTCGACGACTTCAAGGTTCGGGAAGCGATCCGACTGACTCCCAGACAGCCGCTCCAGCAGCATCTCCAAACGCGGGCAGTAGACAGAGAACAGATCCCCTCGCTGCATCACGGCATATTGCGCCACCGATGATGTCCCTGCAGCCACAAGGGGCAGGCCCAATTCCAGCGACTGCTTTTGCAGCGATTCCCGGATCGTTCCGTTCCCTTCCGAGACTTTGAGGCGGACTCGCTCCCTGATTTTCGGAGGGACATAGTTGTCACTCAGTTTTTCCAGAAGTTTGTCGGGTTGCAGCAGGCAAATGGTACTCTTGCGCTCGACGACCAAATCCTCCCCCAACGTCTTCAACACTTTCGACACCGTCGACAGGCTCATGGGCCTCGTAGCCCAACGGTTCACCAGCATGTTTCGCCGGTTGATCTCGGCGCAAATCTCTTGAACGGTGTCGTAGCTGGAACGGGCGAGGAAGACCCTGCCAACCATGGAACTGTTCTTCCGATAGATGTTCTTGATCGGTGCTGAGGAGGAAAAACAGTTCTTCTCGCCGCTGCGGAACAGGGCAAACATGCCCGGCACAACCACCACGCCGTTACCGCACAGGTCTATGCCGCTGATGCCTTCCCGCTCCAGCTCCTGCAGTTGCCGTTCACTGAGGAAAGGCATGATAAGCATAGGCCGGTAGCTCTTCGGGAGCGACAATAGTTTCAGCAGGTTGAGCCCATCCTGAAACGCCTTGGGCGTCGATAGGGATTTGCATTCGACGGCGAACTTTGCCGTGCTCTCACGCCATGATACCTCAATCAATGCATCGAGGCGACGGTTTCCGCCTGCTTCAGGCTGACTCTCCAGGAAGCGAAAAGACAGCGGAGGCAGTGAGACTTTACCTCTCCGAAGCTGTTCAATCATCTCCCTCTCTGTTGTCATTTTCCTGATGCTTTTCATTTTCCTAAACAAGAAAATAGCAGTTTTTAGGAAAACATGCAAGTCTTATCTTACGGGTTACGGCTCAGGGCTGCGATGACTTTATTGGTTTGCCTTTCCAGGGCTTCTAGAGAGGATTCGTTGGTGATAGTCGAGATTGCTTCGCTGCGCTCACAATGACACCAGCGGCTAACTGCAATGACACTGCGGCTAACCAGCAATGACACCGGCGGCCAACCAGCATGACACGGTGACCAACCGGAATGACACAGTGGGCAATATGCCACCATGACACTCATGCAGTTTGTCACCCTGAGCGAAGGCGAAGGGTCTCCCCTCACAAAGCGAATGACGCCTATTCCTGCATCCAGGCACCAGGCGTCCTACTGTTTCGCTGCCTGCGCGGGTATTCTGTAGGGACAGGTTGCCCTGAGGTTGCAGTGAGCACACACGTCGGCCTGTGTCCAGGTCGACATCCGTGGGCCTATGCCAATGACCATGGAGAGGGACTTCAGCGGAATCATCATCCCTGTGGAGGTCAGACTGACTCCGATTTCGTTAGCAGGCACCAGCCCGAACAATTGCTGCTGTTCCGAAAGGGGAAACCCAGGCATGCCCGGGTTGAGAGGACTGCTGGCCTGGCAATTGCGGAATGATGCCTCACGAGTCACGATACGGCACACCTCCAGGTTCAAAGCATCCACAGCAGCACTTCCGATGCCATCAAGCAGCAGCCCCCGCAAGGGTTCACTCTTGCTGAAGCACATCTTTGACTCCTGCTCCAACCTCGGACCAATAGTGCAGACCGCGACAGCAAGCTCCCGAGCCTCCGGAAAAAATGAAGGAACCAGCGGCCCATGAACGACTGTGCTCCCCTGCAGTGTCAACTGGTCATGGGTTTTCTCAGTTATGGGGTGGATTTCATAGGCGACGGCTGGCTCTAACAGATGCTCACAGTCTACTTTGGCCAGCAGCTCATTGACTAACTTGCCAATCTCAGGCCTCAGCCGAGAGTATTCGCTCACTCCTTCCCGACGAAACACTGCCTGGGTTGTCAGGCTCAGGGTGATATCACGTACTACAGTCATCCCTTTACCCTTCCATTGGCTGAGGGGCAGTCCACGAGAAGCATTCCTGCGAGGATACCTCTCGTGGCAGACACGAACCGGAATCAGGCACGAAAGCCATCCTGACAGTACGGCCTTTCCAACACAATCGAACCGGTGGCGCTCTCTGGCATCGAAGACCTTTCACTGCTCACGCAGTGAGGAAGCTATCTTCCAGACAATTCGTAGCTCTTAGCAGTCTCAATCATAGCCCTGAAGTTTTCCGGCTTGCAGTTGGGTGGTGTAGCGCAACCGGTCCCGAGGATGAACCCTCCCCCTTTGCCAACTTCATCAATGAGCTTCCGGCAATAGGCTGCCACCTCCTCCGGCTTGCCCAGGGACAGCAGCGACGCCGGAACGTCACCGTAAATGCAGAGGTGGTCCCGCAGGATTTCCTTGGCCAAGAAGATGTTGGTGGTACTGTCGAGCCCCACCACCGCGGACCCCTTCGGAAGCTTCCGCAAGTAGGGAAGGTTCTTGTTCCAGCATGTATCCAAGTGAAAGATGGTAGTGATCCCCTCGGACCAGAAAGCGCCAATGATCTCCTGCGTGTAAGGCCACCAGAACCGCTCGAAGACGGACAAAGGGTAGTTTAAGCCGGAGGCTCGCTCATCAACGAACAGCCATGACTTCATGCCAAACGCTTTACAGACACCGATCTGCTTCGGAATCAGTTCGGCCGTCATCTTCTTCATGGCTCTTTCCACCGGCGCGGGATTGTAATAGATGTCTTTGGTAAACGGGATCATAGAGCGCATAAGCGACAGCCTGAAGAATGGGTGAAACTCATGGGCAGCAAGGAACGGTTCGATCCGCCTCTTCTTCAGTTCCTCGGTGTATGTACCCCAGTTTGTCAGCGTTTCCCACAGGTGAGTCTGCAGCTCGTCGGGCCGGAAGCTGGCGATCCGCCACAGATAGTCCTTGTAGTAGAACGCGTCAGCCCCCATTTCACAAAGCTTCTCGTAGTCCTCAGGTTTCATAACTTCTTCTTCCAGGAGCTGGAACATATAGTCGTCGGGCAGGTCCTTTCCTGGAATCCGCATCTTCATCGGATATATGTTGGCTGCCTGCGATTGAACCGGTGTGATCGGTCCGCCATAAGCACAGTCCCAACCTCCACAATCATCGAACACTTTGAAGAACGCCGCCTGTGCCATCTTGGCGTCATTGCTGACCTGAGCCATGGTCATGCCTGCAAGATGCGCTGCGGGCTCCGGGCTGAGGAATGGGACTATGGGGACGCGGTCCGTTTTCTCCAGTCTGGTGGCCGCCCACGTTCTCTCGGTGGAGGTCATGGTTTCCCTGGCCATCTTCACTTCCCTCCTATCACATTCAGGCAGTAGGCTACGCCTTCCATGGCGTCCAGAGTCTGGAAGTCAGCTCCGACGTAGTCCCTCGTCATGGGGGTGGTCACTCCCCCTCCGATCATCAGTTTCGTATTTTTCCTCAGCCCGGCTTCTTGAAGCATCCGGGCAGCCTCCTTCATGCTGGGGAAAGCCGTGGTGATGAGCGCTGAGAACCCGACAAACCGAGGCTTGACCTTCTTCACCTCCACCAGCACGCGGGACGGCGGCACGTCCACGCCCAGATCGTGCACTTCAAAGCCGTGAGCCTGCAGCAGGGTAGCCACGATATCCTTGCCCAGGTTGTGGATGTCGCCCTGCAGCGTAGCCAGCACGACCCTGGCCAGGGGCTTTTCAGGACGCAACCTGGCCAGGTGCGGTTGCAGTATATTCATCGCTTCTTTGAAGATTTCGGCGGAAAGCATCAGTTCGGCCAGAAAGTAATCGCCTTTCTGAAAGCGCTCGCCAACAGTGCTCATGCCATGACGGCATTCTTCCAGGATCCGGAGGGGTTCCTCGCCTTTCTCCAGCCTGGATCTGACAGCCTGCACCGCCTCATCACGCTTCAACTCGACAATAGCCATGCTAAGTTCTTCAGACATTTGGCCTCCTTGTTTCCTCAGGCAGCCGTTCCTGTCACTTCAGGGCTGCAACGACTTCTCTGGTCTGTCTTTCCAGGGCTTCTAAAGAAGATTCGTTGGTGATGGTGAAGTCTGCCATGGCGATGGGCCCACCTTTGCTGAGCTCTTCGATCTCCGCCATGTCCCGGCCGGCAGCTTCATCAAGCGTCAGGGGGCGGATGGGCCTTTTCGTCAACCTCTGATATCGTGTCTGGGGAGAGGCCCAAACTGCCACCACGGTAAAACGGCCGCCGTAGCGGTCCTTCAACAGAGTGTATTCTTCCCATGAGTAGAGGCCGTCCACAACGACATCAGCCGATTTGAGGAGGCGATCAATCCTGGGCAGGCTGAGCCTGGCATAAGCTGACATTCCATGCTCTTTTCTGAGTTGTCCCCTGACATACCGTTCGTTTTTCTCGTTCAGCTCGAGCCCTCTTTCCCTGACCTCTTCATCGGTAATATCGCCGAACCTGACTCTCACAAAGCCGCTATTTTCAAATACTCTGGCTACCTCTGATTTGCCCGAGCCTGCCATACCAACAATCGATACCACTTTCATGGTTTACTTCTTCTCTTTAGTTTTGGGCTGAAGACTCCTTTTTATCTCCTCTTCCTCCTGAGCAAGCAGCTCCTTCAACTCTGCGACATCATAGCTCTTTACCCCGACACCCCGCTCTCTCATGTGCACCCTGGTGATCCCGGCGTTAATGATCAGTTTCTTGCAGATCAGACAGGGCCCGTAGATTCGATCATTTTCTCCCCGGCTGGCATCATAGGCATCCTTATTTCTTTCACTGGAAATATACATTTCCCCACCGACTATGCTGATGCCCGTCCTGGCGGCATTGATTATGGCGTTTTGTTCTGCATGGACACTGCGGCACAATTCGTACCGTTGACCGGGCGGAATATTGAGTTCCCTCCTGAGACATATTCCGGTGTCAATACAATGGGCTGTCGTTCTGGGAGACCCCACATAGCCTGAGCTAAGCTCTACACCATCCTGGCCGACAATAATCGCCCCTATCTTTCTTCTGAGACAGGTACTCATTTCCGATACAACCTCTGCCCGGTTCAAGAAGTGCTCAAACTTGTCAGGTCTTTTCACCTTAGGCCAGCGAGTAGTCACGAATCACCCCCTTAATTTCAGGAACTGCTTACAGCAGTCGCGGACATGGCTGGGATAGCTGTGCGAATCGTACATGGGAGGTGGGGAGGGTGTCAAGAAGGTGGGGGACACCCCCAAGCCCCCGACAAAGGGGCTTCTGCCCCTCTGCACTCCCCAAGGATACGTCAAGGGCTGAACCTGAGAGTTACCTTTCCGGGTGGTACTTGAAGGAGAGCTTCAGCTTGGTGCGGTAGGCACGGACCTTCCCGTTGTCGATCTGCATATCCATCTCGACGACCTCAGCAATGCGGAGGTCCTCCAATGTCTTAGCAGCCGTCTCCACTGCTACTGCAGCAGCCTTCTCCCATGATTGGGTACTGGTGCCAATGACCTCGATTACGTCGTATACGCTGCCTGCTCCATCCGTCATGTCCCCTCCCTTTCTCCTCGTGGACTCTGGTACGCTCCCCGAAGATCAATCGTGCTCTGCATCTTACAGGATATGTTCTGAATATGTCAAGGAAGCCGCTTCACCTGGCGCCAGCCTTCCTGATCAGGTCCGACAGCACCTCCGCTGCCTGTCTCCGCTTTTCTCTGTTGGCAGTGGTAACGTCGATGTACTGGAGGGCTTTTGTTTCACAGAACTTCGCGCACGCCGGTTCACCATCACAGAGGTCACATTTGATGATTTTTCTGGCAGCAGGATCGAAACCCATAGCGCCGAAGGGGCAGACTGCCACGCAGAACCTGCAGCCGATGCAGAGATCATAATTTACCGCCACCCTGCCAACGTCTTCGTCCCTGGCGAGAGCCTTCACCGGACACACCGCCATGCAGGGGGCCGACTCACACTGCTGGCAGAGCATGGGGATGGCGATGCAGTCCTGGTCCCACTTGACGACGGCGACCATGGCCCTGCCTGGATTCACCGTCCCATTCTTGTTGACAGAGCAGACCACCTCACAGAGCCTGCAGCCGGTACATTTCGAATGGTCTACGATCAGCATTTTCTTCATCGTTCGCGCCCTCCCTGCTGAAGTATTGACATGACCGGTGCAACCAGGCACCAGTCAGCGTAACAACCGAGATTCTTCGCTGCGCTCAGAATGACACCCATTTCTGCCACCAAGCACTAGATAATATGCGAAGGTTCCTGGTCCAGGCCTAACCTTACCAGGGTCTCTGATTTGGGTACTCCATTCCTGTCCCAGCCATACACCTCATAGTATTCATCGAGCAACCCTTCAAACTTTTCTCTGTCTATCGTCCTGTCCTTGAACCCGGGCGGGCCGAGAGGAGTCGGTTCCACAAAGTAGCGCTCGGGCAGAGTATCATCTTTCCTCTTTGCTCCCTCACGATTGTTGAACATCCTCTCCAGGGTACAGATTCGTTCGGCTATTTCCATCATCCCCGATGGTGACAGATCAAGGCCCGCGATGTAGTGAACCAGCTTGCAGTAATCCTCGTAGCCAATGCTGGAGGGGCTCATGAAGAGGGGGTAGAATTTGCATGTCCCCAGAGCATCGGGAATAGCATATAGAAGCTCATGCCACCGGATTAACCTGCCGCTCCCCTCATAGGCATTCATCTCCGGTACCGGGAAACCGAACAGCTTGTCTCTGATCTCCGGGGGCAGCAGGTGGGCATCCAGGCCAGGGCGGTTTCTCAGGTGGTCAGCACCCCTCGTGGCCACAGCTATGCCTAATGAATGGCTGGGTGTGGCCCTTTCGTCCGTGTGGAGGCAGCTCATGCCCTTGATGTGAACATTGTAGTAGCGGGACTTTTCTCCCAGCTTCTCTATGGCTCTGAGGGGGCCCTCAGCCAGAATGTCTCCCAGTCCCTGCCTTTTGGCAATCCGGTGCACCATTTCGTACAGCACCTGCTCGTTGCCCCACTCCAGCTTCAGACCATCAGTAACCCTGTCATCAATGATGCCTTTCTCATACAGCTCTATCGCCCAGGAGACCATGCTGCCAAGCTCCAGGGAGTCAACGCCGTACTTGTTGACCAGGTAATTGCCAACAAGAGCAACTTCCATTCTTTTACAGTCGACCTCTGCAGTGAGGGCCGCCAGCGTACTCCATTCCGGCCCTTCCATGTATTTCCCTTTATCAGGGCCTTCCGGGACCATATATCTGTGGCGACAGTGAACCGGGCAGCCGAAACAGGCAGCCATCCCTATCGAGAATTTGAGCATGTTCTCGGCATACAGACTCCCCCCATCCGGAACCTGATTGCGTTGGAAGTTCCTGTTCCTGACGCGGCCGATCATGTCCGAGGTATCGTGCCACGCAGGAGTGCCCAGTCTGGAGAACTCTTTCATCGCCGGGCTGTTCCTTAACAGCCCCATAATATGCTCCAGATACCCCATAGCCTCCTTGGTATAGGAAATGCCCAGATCCTGAGTACCCCTCACCGCGATGGCCTTCAGCTTCTTCGAGCCCATGACGCAGCCCATTCCCGTCCGGCCGGCGGCGTTCTTCAACCCTCCCAGAACGCAGGCATACCGGACCAGGTTTTCCCCGGCCAGACCAATGCAGGCCACCTTTATCTCGTCATCCTGATGGCCCTTTCTGATAATGGCCGGCGTCTCGAATGTGTCTTTGCCCCACAGATGGGCGGCATCCCGGATCTCAATGTCTCCGTCATGGACCCAGAGGTAGACCGGCTTCTCCGCTTTTCCCTTGATCACCAGATGGTCAAATCCGGCGAACCTGAGCTCGGGAGCAAAGAAGCCCCCCATGTTGGAGCTTCCTATGAAGCCTGTCAGCGGAGACTTCGCCCCTATGTGACATCTGCCGCTGGATGGAGCCAGAGTTCCTCCCAGCAGGCCGGCGCTGAAGGTCAGGACGTTTTCCGGGCCCATGGGGTCGCTGCCGGGAGGGATGTGGTTGTACATCAGATACACATCGATACCCCTGCCGCCGAGATACATCCGGCGCATTTTCTCCGGAATGGGCTGTTTCTGGATATGGCCGCTCGATAGATCGATATACGCTATCTTCTGTTCCTGCATTTCAGCCTCCTCGTGCCCCAGACCGAATCGAGAGCACAATCATTTCCGGCAGTGAAACTGCTGCCCCATATCGTTTCTGCAGCCGATCAACGGTTACGCTTTAAGGCCATAGGCTTCCTCCAGCATCTGAACAGGGTGTGTGGCCTTGATCCCGGTGCCCGCCTCTATCTGCAACTGGCAGGCGGCGCAACTGGTGATGACCCTGTCCGCCCTGGCCATCCTGATCTCGGTGAAGAGCTTGCCACCGATCTCCATAGCCAGGTCCGAATATTCCTTCTTGTAGCCGTGATAGCCGGCCATGCCGCAGCAGTTGGCGTTCACACGGCTGATAGATAACCCCGGGATGAGGTGCATCAGCTCGAGTGAGTCCCCGGCGCTGTCTTGAACCTTGAGGTGACAGGGAAGGTGATAGAAGGCCGACTGTGCTATCTCGGCCATATCGCTGTTGAGGTGGCCTTCACGCTTTAAGTGCATGAGGTATTCGTCCACATAGTAAGTATGACTGGAGACCAGCCTGGCCATATCGCTGTCACAGAGACCCGGATACTCCCGTTTGATCATGAGGGCGCAACTGGGACAGGTGGCCACGATATCGCAACCGTCGGCGATCATGGCAGCCAGGGAGTGGATATTATACTCCGCATTTCTGTGAAAGGCACGCCTGTTCTTGTTGGCCATCATGGGCATGCCGCAGCACTTCTGGCGGGGAATCAGTACCTCAACGCCGTTTCTTTCCAGGACCCTGACCATGGCCTGGGCCACCTCCGGGCGGTAATAGTTGGCAAAACAGCCGACGTAGCAGGCCACTTTTCTATGGGCTGCTGTCTTCGGGCTGCGTCCACTTTGCCTGGCAAACCAGTGCTGGAACGTCTCACGGCCAAACCGGGGCAACTGCCTCCTCGCATCGAGGCTGAGGCCCGCCTTGATTATGGTTCTCCCCGGGTCAACGTTGATCACAGCATTGGAAACGGGTGCAGCGACGGACCCCACCCTGGCAAGAGCCTCCGGGTTCCCCAGGATGCGGTCACGCAGGCTCCGCCCGTGTTTGGCAGCCCAATCTGCCTGAGCTTGCCACATCAATGACGGAAGGTCAATCGATAGAGGACATTCCACACGGCACGTTTCGCAGTGAAGGCACGTGTCCATTAATGGATTCTGGCCCAGGAGGAACGTGAAGAGGTGATCCCGGGGACTCCAGACAGCCCCATCCCGGGTCATGGAATGGTTAATGGGACACTGCCTCACGCAGGCCTTACAGCCTATACAGAGAAGCAGTTCCCTGAAGGTACTGGACAGCATCCGGCTTCTGCCGTTGTCGAGCAGGACAACGTGCACTGCTCTGTCCGGATGTCCGAGGTAGTCCGGCAGGCTGTCCATGCCGTCGCCGTTTCTCTGGCCGGGCTTGAGGTTCAGGAGCATGCTTTCCAGGCCGAATATCCCCATACACCCGGTTTGAAAGACAGCATCTTCCCTGCTCTTTACGATCTTGTCCAGCCCCACGATGAGGATGACGTGTCTGGCCTGTTCCAGGCTCTTCGATATATTGGAGGAATGCTGGAGGAAGAAGATCGAGCTGTCCTCCGCTGAGGCGGCGCTGACCCCCAGCAGAGCAACGCAGTCCTTCGTTGTTCCTTCGCCCTGGGATGTTGTCGGCCCGTTTGAGATTTCAAAGTTCCCCATGAGCCCTCTAGCCAGCAGATGAGGAAGGTCCCAATAATCTTCAATCCTGTTATCGAAGGAACCCAACCCGGCGTAGTAGGGCTCGCCGATTCGGAAACCAAGTTTCTCTAATCCTGGCTGCAACTCGTTGATGACGAGACTCGACCTGTTTATTACTATGTCCTTTGTTCCGGGGGCAATCCGGCTGATGTAGTTCACCGCTTCCGCACCATCACGCGCCCAGCGGCAGTCTGCGCCTTGAAACTTCGCGACGGCATCCTTGAACTGCTCCACGATGGACGCTTGTTCCATCAGGGAACTCTCGCGGATCTCTCTCAGGCGCGATTTGATGGATTTCAGGTCAAGCTCAGTGGTGTGACCCAGAAGGGCTTTCGAGAACTGGCGTCTCGCTCCCTTGCCAGATGGCTCCATCACCCGGATAGGTGGAATTCCGTCCATTGCAGATCTACCTCAAAGAGGGAGGAGGGGTTTGTGGTTTCGCCGTGCAGTCCGGCCCATTATACCACGCCGTCAACTGCATGTCTGAGAATGCCACCAAGCCGCTCAACGCTCCTGCAACCCGGTGCTGGACCGATCCCCCTGAAGAAGTTCCTCCGGCGTGGAGGATAGCGCGGTATGCCAATAGGTCTAACTCTAGAGGTGGCACAGCGATCTGAGCCAGGGCAGTTGAGGTGCTATAATCTCAGGGAGGTTTTCGAGGTACGAAGAAGTCCCGGCTGTTTGGAGGGCAATATGGCTGAAGACGAAAAGAGAGGGAAAAGGCCTTTGATTACAGTAACCAGGGGCGGCCCGTACAGAGTAACGAATCTGAAGCACTTTAGGGACTCCGCAGGGAATGACCTGCCGGTGAAGCCGGTTGTCCTGCTCTGCCGTTGTGGTGCTTCAAAGAACAAACCCTACTGCGACGGGTCTCATTCCAAGATCGGCTTTGTGGGGGAGAGAAACCCCGATAGAGTATGCGGCCAGGTAAACGAGTATGTGGGGAAGGACATCACT
>JAPLHP010000037.1 GCA_026389585.1 Chloroflexota bacterium
TCAAAAGCGCCCAACCTGGAGGCGATATCTCCGGCACCCAAAGGTTCGCCTTCCAGCGTAGTGACTATGCCGATAACATCCCTGACCCTGCGCTCTTCCCTGGTTGTTTCCGGCTGTATGACGACCAGGTTGAGTTGATCGGGTTCAAGACCAAAATCCTTTGGCGTGAGGCGACCCTGGACTCTGTACCTGGCCACCAGGTCCGGCTCCACGGGTCTCCCATAGACTTGTTTCCTGGTGATCACCAGGAAACCGACCGGATGGTAGGGAGACATGGAGCCCGGGGGCAGCACCGGCCGCTGCACGCCCTTCTGTCCGCCGGCGATGACGAAGCTCTTCAAGTCCTGGAAAGCACCAAACTCAGGCTTGTAGACCGCCGATTTGGCACCGATGGGGAGCGGCTTGCCAACCTGAGCCACTATGACGCCGATCTCACCTGCCGGTATCTGTACCCAGGGGTACTTGGTGACACTGTATATCGGCCACAGCTTCATTCGCAATCCAGGCATCAGCATTTCCCACTGGTAGCCGGCCTCTCCGTTGAAGGCGATCGGCCCATCAGTCTGGAGCTTCTTGCCCACCCTTTTGATAACGAGGCCCACCTCAGTGGGCCCGATGTACTTGGTGGAGGCCAACAGGATCACCAGGACGATCAATAGCACAATCACAATAACGATAACGCCAACAGTAACGCCTACGACCATTGATTCCTCCTCATATAGCCTTCAGGATGGCCATTGCAGCCCATGGATTAGGGCAGGGGCAACTTCACCACATCCAAGAGGTTCAGGAGCGAGGCGATAACTGCGTAGATAGCTACGCCGAAGGTCGCCACGACCAGTGCAACTGGGGTTACGAAGACCACCCCAAGAACCCCCTGGCGTACTGTCCCTCTAATGCCGCTGGCCGGCCGGTTGCCCGAGAAGGCCAGCGTGCCCAGCATCACTGCGACATAGATGCCGGCTCCAACGATCAGGAACGTCATCATCATCACACCTCCGCCCCGTATTCTGGCAGCGCTCTCGGTACTGCCGATCCCATCAGGCGCTGCTCCCCATTCCCCTGCACAGTTCTCAAAAGAACCACATTGAATAGTAGCACATCAGATCAAGATTGTGTGGTCACAATAGCAGCATCTTCAACGGGTATGACGCCGGTGACTTCAACGTGGTCACCATCAAGCCACCGAACCAGAAGAACCGTAAACCTCACTATGAATTGAAGAAGGGTGGACATCTCTGCCCACCCTTCCAGCCATTCTCACTCACGGGAATCTCGAGGGGACGTCCCCTCCTCATAGCGTCGAACCAACTCGCACAGTTCCTCCTCCACCCCGATTAGGGTATTCTCAGTCTCTGCAAGGTTCTCTTCGCTACCGTAACCAGGCTGTCTTTGTATCCTAATAATCTCGAGCCTCATTTGTGAGCGGACTCGGTCGAGTTCCGCAATCTTCCGTTTCAAGGCTGCGCCACTAGTCGGAGATGGACTCATTGTCATTTGGGTACCTCCTTCCTGGCCCCTGACAAAAGGAGGATAGGGTACTGAGCCTCACACCCTATCATGGGGCTGTGGCAAGGGTGACTACACGCCGGGCCCCCTCTGCTGCG
This sequence comes from Chloroflexota bacterium, assembly GCA_026389585.1. Classification (NCBI taxonomy): domain Bacteria; kingdom Bacillati; phylum Chloroflexota; species Chloroflexota bacterium. Next base: position 1,608 of record JAPLHP010000037.1, read on the forward strand.
CCCAGCCTCACTTTTCAAGGTATCACAGGCAATTCACCAGTTAATCTCAGGCTGATGTGGTTTAATCACAAATTGGACACAAGGAAGGGGGGCCTCGACGGTTCCTCTTCCCCTTTGTGCACAAGTGGCAAAATCACGCTTCACAAAAGGGCGGGAAGGGGGTGGGGTGTAGAGGTACCTCCTCTCCCTTGCCCAGGGCGCCAATGGTGGGAGGATTGTCAGACGCCCTCTGTGACCATCTGGGGCTGAAGGGATAGGGGAGACAGGTGTGAATCATCTACTTGACATTACCAACGCTAGAGTGTATAGTACTCAGCTATGAAGACATACACAACGAAGGAAGCCGCCAAGGAACTGGGCCTGGACCCCAGTCATGTCAGGCTACTGCTGGAACAAGGGAAGATAGAGGGTAGGAAGTTTGGCCGGGACTGGGTGGTTCTGAGCCTAGACTATCAGAGAAGAAGGGCACCAAAGAGAAAGAAGGGGGAGACCAATGGGTAGAATCAAGAAGGGACAGATAAGTCAAAGGCAACTGGCCAAGCAGCTGGGGGTGAGTGCCGCCTATTTAAGTCAGGTGCGACTGAATCAGCGCCCGGCCTCCGCAAAACTCCAGAAATCCATCGATTCCCTTCGTAACAATGTCAAGCAAAACGCAATCTATGTGAGGTCATTTCTAAAGAGTCTTGACAAAAACGCAATCTATGTGAAGCAAATTCGGGGCCAAAATGCTAGAATATCAAGTCCTATTGTGCTTGGGGAAGTGCTGGAATTGGCAGACAGGCATGACTTAGGATCATGTGCCGCGAGGCGTGGGAGTTCGACTCTCCCCTTCCCCAGTGAATACCAGCTCGCCTGGCCCCCTGTGCGGGATCAGGTTCGAGAATCACTTGGCCCGTCTCCATCTTCTTGACGGCATCTCTGATGGTATACGCGTCGCTCATTCTGAGCGCGGATTGTAGCCGTGTGCGGTGATAACGTCAAGATCATTCCAGAGGTCCATCACTCTCGTCGCCAGCCCCTTTGTGTCCAAGCCGAGTTTGACACCCCATGTTGCTACTCTGTACCATCATTGTCGAATACCACTTCGGCATTCGAGATGGACTCAACTTCCTCGTGGGCTGGGGGAACAAATCCACCATGGTCTGGGGCCCGGGGTTCGCCGCAAGATAGGAGACATACAACATATGAGCCTCTTTGCAAAAACCGTAAGCGATGACGAGTGGTTGAAAGCGGTCAGGCCTTTCTACATCGCAGCACGAACCTTCGT
>JAPLHP010000038.1 GCA_026389585.1 Chloroflexota bacterium
CCACCCCGCCAGGCTCTCCTAACCCTTTCTGTCCAATCATGGGGGTTCACTCCAGCATTCCTTTTGATCGCCCTATTCGCTGACTCTCTCTTGGAACGTTTCCTCCATAGTTTCAATAGATCTCCTCGAATAACTTGCAGAGCATCCAACATGACTACAGGCCTTCTGTTTCTATTGGTGTCACTCTTGTTGATTTGCTACGCGAGTGGAATTCTCGGACTCTTCCCGAAACTTGCCAGCAGGATTCAAACCCAGGCAGCAAGTGAGCGAAACATGGGGGAATACGACGCCATTTCTTCGATCGCGCCCTTCTATCCCAACCAAATACACATGGACAGGTTTGCTGCCACGCACTCTGGCAACGTAGATTACATCAAAGTCAAATGCACGAACTGTGGCAGCGTCAAGGTGGCACTATATGCTGATAGCGCGGGTACTCCAGCAGCACTGCTGAATACCAACGACGCGGGCACAGATGTGAAGGGCGGCTGGAATAGCATAAGACTGCCTTCAACCCCCGTGATTGCTGGAGCATACTACTGGATAGCCTTCAACTCGTCGCCAGCCTGCGTGGCCTTCGCGCAATATCGCAGCGGTATCGCAGTCTCTCATGAACTCACTTATTCAAGCAGCTTCCCCAATCTGGCAGGTACCGAGTTCAACAACAGTCCTGTCTTCTATGGCTTGACCGCCGGCTGGGGTACACAAGACGGTGGTTCAAGGATGCTGCTTGGTCGTACTCCGTACGGCTTCACAGAGAGTGTCAATTTCATAAGAGACTACTTCTCTCCAGGTGATGAGGTGCTTATCCTCAGTATGAATCAGACGGCATATTACATGGAATCAGCCACAGCCAACCCTTTGGCCATCCCCGGATTTGCGGAGCTCATTCTCAAGAGTGATAGGCAGAAAGTAGTCGACTATCTCCTTGCTGGATCTGTCGGCAAATCCCAAGAAGACGGGCAACCGAGAGAACCTAGCTTGCCAGTCAGGGTAATCGTGGGGGATGACTTTGACCAGTTCTACCCAGACTTGTTCGAGCTCGTCAAGGATAACTTCAGGACGATTGATCAAATGAACGACCTCACTCTGTATGAACGTGAACAAGCATAGAGACGAACTATCGGATTCTGGCCATGACCGACGCAAGCAACACACAGATAGGCGACACCCTCAACAGGGCCCTTCGCCTGTTCCACGGAATCCGACCTACCGCTCGGTCGAGACGAAATCACGATACCAGGAGATGGTGCGGCCCAGCCCCTCATCCAGCGTCACCAGAGGCTCCCAGTTCAGCATCTTCCTCGCTTTAGCCGAACTCAGATATTGCTGCCTGATCTCGTTGTTGGCTTCGTTCAGAATCACAGGTTCAAGATTGGAGTCCATCAATTTGATAATACGTTCCACAATTTCAAGCACCGACACCGGGGTATCGTTGGAAAAGTTGAATGCTTCTCCGTGCAGTTCCGGATTGTCTGCCAGTCGCTCTGCCAGGAGAATATACGCAGCCGCCCCATCCTCTATGTAGAAGTAGTCCCGCACATACTGCCCGTCTGACCGTATGATCGGCTGTTTGCCGCGCAGTATTGAACGAATTGTCCCGGGTACTATCCTGTTCCAGTTCAAGTCGCCCCCTCCATAGAAGTTGCCGCAACGTGTTATGCCAACGGGCATTTTGTAAGTGGCGAAGTAGCTCTGCGCAATCAGGTCAGCACAGGACTTGCTTACGTCGTAAGGATGCCTGCCCTGCAAAGGCGTATTCTCATCGTAGGGGAGTCTCTCCTGATCTCCATACGCCTTGTCTGACGAAGCCACTATAATGGTCCTGACCTTGCTGCTGCGCCTGCATGCCTCAAGCAAAGACCATGTGCCACCGACATTTGTCTGAAAAGTCGACATTGGATTGCGATTGGCAATCCCAACTATGGTTTGAGCGGCCAGGTGGAAAACCGTGTCAATTTCATACTCGCCTAGCACCCTTTCCAAGAGTGCCGCATCACAAATGTCACCCCGTACCACCTTCACCCGCTCGATGACACTCGACCGCACCAATTCACTTCCAGGCACCCAATCGCGAACCAGGCACACGATATCGGCACCCAAACCAAGCAAGTGCTTGACGATCCAGCCACCCAGCAAACCAGTGGCTCCGGTCACCAGAGTCGGCCGGTCCTGCCAGAACGACGCGTTCAGCATTACTTTCTTATCCAAGGCGTCTGTCCCTTGTCCCACAAGTCATTGAGATACCTATAGTCACGGTAAGTATCCATGGAGAAGAAGAAGCCATCATGCTTGTATGCCATCAATTCCCCTTCCCGGGCTAGGCGCTGGAGTGTGCCAAACTCCATGAAACAATCATCCCCTTCCAAGTAGTCAAAGAACTTGCGGTTGAACACGAAGAAGCCGGCACTCATCCAGTCATTCATCACGGGTTTCTCCGCGAAATTCAACACGCTTCCTTCATCACCTATTTCGAGGACACCATAACGCGAAGTCGGGTGAACCGCTGTCACTGTTGCCAAACGACCGTGGCTGCAATGGAATTTCAGTAGCGCATTGATGTCTATGTCGGCAACCCCATCACCATACGTTAGCATGAATGTATCTTCGTTCACGTACTTCTGCACCCTCTTCACGCGCCCGCCCGTCATCGTTTCCAGACCTGTATCGGCCAGGGTAACATGATAATCCTGTTCTTCGTGCGAACTGTTGTAGTCAATGGCGTGCTGACGGCCGAGGCATACAGTGAAATCATTGCTCATGGCCTCGTACTTGAGAAAGTAGTCCTTGATCATATCACCACGGTAACCCAGGCATAGTATGAATTCACGGAAGCCGGCCTGCGCATATATCCGCATGATATGCGATAGTATAGGCCGCCCACCCACGGGGACCAGCGGCTTGGGACGGTATTCGGTTTCCTCCTGCAGTCGCATGCCTCTGCCGCCACAAAGGATAATCGTTTTCATAGATGATCACCTCAAGCGATTGGTCTGAAGAGTTGCTCCACTTTCGAGTCAAAACGTGAGTAGTATAACATAACACCGTGAACCATTTCACATGCGGCGGCCAGCGCACGGGCAATCAGTACGGCAGTAACGGCCATCGCGGGATCACTGGCTGTACTGCCGGTTGACAACATGCCTGCACTAGCTCAACAATTGGTACAACTACTTGGTCAACTATTCTCCTCTATTATGTCAGCTGTTGCCATGTCTGAACCAGTCAAAAGATTCCATCTGTCTGAGCAGTTCCGCGGAAGCCTGCGAGATGGCAGCGCCGGGCGTGATCTCATAGAGGGTACAACGATCAAGGGTGATCAACTATTAGACACGGAAAGTAGTGATCCATGATCCACAAGGTGACAGACCACCTGCAAAAGCACAGAGCGTACGACATCGGTCTTCTCGTGCTAGTCACCTTGGCCGCCACCAGCAACTGGTTCAATCCGGGCATTCCTAAAGGTCATGACACTATCGGGGAGATGCTGTCGGCTCAAGCTGCCAGCAATTCTATCTTTCTCCACCACATGCTGCCTGGTTGGACCGGTGATTGGCTCCTGGGATACCCTCAGTTCTGTGTATTTCCCCCGTTGCCCGTCTGCTTGATCTTGTCCTTCAGCTTTCCCTTTGGATGGGTCCTTGGCACCAAGCTGCTCTATCTCTCCTTCTTCGTCCTGTCCGGAGTCTTCGCCTACTTGTACGTTTATGAGCTGACCAAGAATCGGTATGCCAGCTTCGTCGCCGGGCTGGCTTACGTGTTCCTTCCCTACCACATAATTGACGTAGGTTTTGAAGGTCATCAGGGGGCTTTCGGCCTGCCCTACGTGCTAATCCCTTTGATACTCCTGTGCCTTGAAAGGTCGATCAAGAATCCCGGCATCAAATACGTCCTCATTAACGGAGTGTTATTGGCGCTTCTGACACTGACCTTTCCCCAAGTGTTCCCCCTTCTGGTTGGTCCATTCCTGGTTCTATACGTCATTCTGCGAATCTGGTGGGAACGGCAGAGAGGCGGAGAGTATCTCAGGAGCATCACCGTCACTTCTGCTGCCGCCTTTTGCCTGTCGCTTCTCTTGACCGCATTTTGGTGGCTTCCCTTGATCTCGGAGATACGCTATTCCTATGCCACCAGCTTCCCTGCAAACGAAGCAGGCAACTACAGCGCCAGCTTCCTTCAGGCAGTTACGTTAAGACCTGGCTTATGTTGTGCCCTCTCAAGTGCCTACGGATCAGCAGGATCAGTCTTCCTTGAGATTCTGCGGATCCTTCCTTTCCCCATGGTATTGCTCGGCATAATCCTCAACCGCAGGAACAAATACGTCTGGTTTTTCTTAGCTTCAATCCTAATAGCGGTGCCTCTTGTCATGGGACCACACCTCACCATAGATGTCTTTGGGTTGGCCTATCGGTATGTACCCCTTTTCACCAGGCTGAGAACTCCTGTGAGATTCTTGCTCTTCACCAGTTTTGCCTACGCGGTTCTCATAGGGTTCTGCGTCCAAAGTATCACGGAGCGACTGCAGCATATGCAGCTTAGGAAGCTCAGACCTCTCGGCATCCCTTTCTTTGTCCCAATGCTGGTGAGCCTGATCATAGTTGGCAACACATGGCAAGAGACCCGAACGGCCTTCAGCACTTTCACCCTGCCTCCTGACCAGGGAAATGCCCTTGCCTGGCTTGCGGAGAAAGAAGACGGCGATTACCGCATAGCCGATCCACCGTTCGACGCATATGTCTATGATGCCAAGGCCGGCTACATAATAAGACCCACGTTTTGGACATACCTGCATGGGAAAGAGACCCTATATGGCCCAGGGCTGTCACTAGCGGTCAAATACACAGCGAGTGCCCTGGAATCTCTTAACACAGACATTAAGAAAGGTCCCTTTGACCTGAGCCAATGGCTCAGTATCTTCAACGTGAAGTACGTTCTCTTCGACAAGACCAATCGTCTTTCGTCCAACGTCATCCTGGACAGCAACTTCGAAAGGGTATGGTCCAGCGAGACCATAGACATATACCAGAATCACTCTCTGAAACCCCGGGTATTCTCCTTTTCCAACACCAACGAAAGAGCCATCGATCTTCATAATGGGGATACAATCAATTTGAGCTGCGCTGAGGGAACGCAAGAGGCTGTGCTTTCTCTGAGCGACGAGTACCACCTCTCGGACGAAACCAGCGTGAAGAGTTCCTATCACCTTGTCACTCCCGCCGACTACCTCTGCCTGGAGACAAACGTTGAGGGGATAAGCTTCCACCAGAATGACGCTATTCACTTGGTCTTCTACAGCCAGTACAACCTACCCGACATGCACTTGACCCTAAGCCTTCTCGAGAGTGATGGCAGCAGATATGACGTTGTACTGGATGCAGTCGATGGCATCAAGGCTGGCTGGAATGAGGTCAATTCCCCTGTCTCCCTCCTAATTCTGAGGGACTCGCCCGATCAGAATAGTCGACTCGATCTCGACCAGATCAACCGCCTCCGGATCGGTGTGGCAAGAGAGGACGGCAGTAACCAAGCCGGTGAATTCCCACTGTACTTCGACGAACTCTCAGTGGTCACTCAGGAGATCGACACCAGCGTCGAATACACCAAGATACGACCAGGCAAGTACAAAGTGCACGTCAACCTCGATTCACCCTCGTATCTGGTCTTGTCGGAGTCCTACCATCCAAACTGGGTGGCACGCCTCAACGGTGAGGCGATCCAATCTCAAATGATGTACGAGTGCTTGAACAGCTTCTACTTGGAGCGTGGTGAATATGACGTGACCCTGGAATTCACGACATCACCCCTGAGAATAGCCGGAAACGTCATAACCGGAACAAGTATAGCCATTCTGTGCATCATAGGTGTGTTCCTGCCAATCAGGAGCAGGCGCGACAGACGCGCGGCTAGAAACAACCCCCACAAGGCAGAAGCCCCACCGGAACCTCAGACCTGACGGCTCGGACGCCCCATCGGCATTCTGCGGTTCGTCACCAGCAATGTGTGTGTGGTAGTATGATACCGGCATGAACTGTCTGATTACCGGCGGTGCCGGGTTCATAGGCTCGCACACCGCTGACCTCCTTTCGCAGAAAGGGCACAACGTCCGGATTCTGGACAGCCTTGAAGCTCCGGTACATCCACACCGGACAAAGCAAGCCTATGTCTCGAATGACCTTGAATTCGTTCAGGGCAGCGTCTGCGACGGACCCACTCTGAGAAAGGCTCTATCAGATATAGAGGTTGTCTTCCATCTGGCGGCCTACCAGGACTACTTAACGGACTTCAGCAAGTTCGCCCAGGTGAATGATGTCGGCACTGCCCTTCTCTACGAGATCATCATTAATGAGCGCCTTCCGGTCACGAAGGTAGTAGTAGCCAGCTCCCAGGCCGTCTACGGTGAGGGCAAATACGAGTGTCCCTCACATGGCATTCAGTACCCACCTCCCCGCCCCCTCTCCCAGCTCACCGGAAGAGACTGGGACGTCAGGTGTCAGATCTGCGGAGACACTATGAGATCTCTACCAACTGATGAATCCGTGGTCAATCCGAATAATCAGTACGCCGTTTCAAAGTACTGCCAGGAACTGTATGCTCTTAAGTTGGGGGAGAAGTACGAAGTCCCAACAGTCCTTCTCCGCTACAGCATCACTCAGGGCCCACGTCAGAGTTTCTTCAACGCCTATTCCGGCATCTTGAGAACCTTCTCTCTCCAACTGCTTAATGGCCGAGCTCCTACGATCTACGAAGACGGCCAGCAACTGCGAGACTACGTCCATGTCTCGGACGTAGCCCGGGCTAATGTCCTCGTCATGGAACAGGACGCTGCTAATTACCGGGCGTTCAACGTGGGAAGCGGTGGAGTAGCTGCGGTGCTTGACTACGCCAGACTCCTCATCTCCTTGACCCACAGCAACACAGAGCCAGCGTTAGGGGGCGAATTCCGCTGGGGCGATGTGCGTCACATCAGA
>JAPLHP010000039.1 GCA_026389585.1 Chloroflexota bacterium
GTCTTCGCGCTTACTTCCAGACTCTCCATGCTTCATATCCTCCGGGTTACAGATCGCATCAAAGCTGACAGGACCACATGCCCCTAGTCAGTCTTGTCACTCTTCTTCTTGTCCGCTTGTCTTGCCCTGGCACGGCTCAGGAGACCACCCAACCCACCCCCCCCGCTTTTCGCCCCTTCGGTCTCAGATTCCGACTCAACGTCTCTTGTCGTCCCCTTCACTTTCTCAGACTTTCCATCCTTCTTCGTCCCTGCTGCCGGTGCAGGAGCTTTGGCAAACAGGCCACCCCATCCGTAAACGAAATACTGAATCACCATCATGACAAGACTGGTCACCAGGAAGTACAGTCCGAGTCCGGCTGGAAAGGTGATAGTCATGAAGGCCATCATCAGCGGCATCATGATCTGCATCATGGTGTTCATGGACTGCTGCTGAGGATCGGTGCCGGGTTGAGTTATCATTTTCTGTGATACCCACTGCGTCACCCCTACCAAGACAGGAAGGACAAAGTAGGGATCGCCATTCCCCGCGAGATTGAGCCACAGGAAGTGACCGGAGATGGGCAACCCCTGGCTGACAATACCCCATGAGTAGAGGTTCTGAGACAGACCGAGAAAGTCCTGAGGTGTTACTGCCAGACCCTGGATTATGGCTCGGTAAAGGGCGATGTAAATCGGCAATTGGATGACTGTTGACAGCAGCATGGGTGAGGACAAGCATCCGAGGGGGCTGATGCCGGCTTCTTTGTATAGCTTCATTGTCTCCTGCTGCAGCTTCTGAGGGTTCTTGGCGAGCTTCTTCTTCAACTGCTCCAGCTTCGGCTTGATAGCGTTCATCGTTTCTGTGGTCTTCTTGCTGCTCCGCAACTGCATCAGTGTCAAGGGCAGCAGAATCAAACGGATTATGATAGTGAGCGCTATGACGCCGAGGCCGAAGTTGCTGAACAGGAAATGGGTGAGGACTAGCAGGATATTCAGGATGGGTTGAAGCAGAATGAGGTTCAAGAATCCCAAGTCAATGCCTCAATCACTTGATCACGTCGGTTCGGAATTTCCAAAGGACCTCTTTGGTTGACAACTCGAATGCATAGAGTGTGTGAGTCCCATTCTGAGAATGGAAGTAGACTATTCCCTTAACCGGGTCGATGTAGAGGGGCGCCAGAATTGGAGAAAGCGGCTTCTTGGGCTTGTCGGGCAGTTCCACTATCTCCTCGGTTTTGGCATCTATGGCATACGCGGACACATCCTTGGCTTCAGCATCAATGACGTATATGCTGCCATCCTGTGAGCCGACAACTATGAGTCCGTCCAACAGAACAGGCGGTGAGTACACCATCCCTCCGGTTGGATACGGGTCGTGGACTTCCTCCGCCACATTCTCAGCATGAAGGACATAGACTTTATGGTCAAGATTTCCAACCCAGATTTCGCCGTTGTGGACCAGGGCCTGGGTCCAGAACCAGTTGCTCGCTCCTTCAAAAACGCTACTAGCGTCCCGCGTTAGATCAGATGGGCTACCATTCTCTCGGGCATTAGCGGCCAGGCGCTCTTCTTCCGTAGCGGCGTCGACGGAGTAGAACTTTCGATCACAGCCACCTATGTAGACCTTCCCCTTTGCGACTAGAGGAGTGGACATGATAGCCGCTTTCGTCTCGAAACGCCATATCTCATTGCCGGACTCGGCATCTATGGCGTAAAGGTTATGGTCTGCAGAGGCGACGTACACAACGCCGTTGGTCACAACCGGGGTTGACCAAATCTTGCCTTCCGTCTTGAAATACCATTTCTCTTTCAGGTCGAGGCTCAGCGCGTACAGCTTCCCATCAGTACTCCCCACGAAGAGGGTGTCTCCATCTATGACCACGCTGCCAACAATCGGGCCACCCGTCTTAAACTTCGTGCCACTGACTTCACCGTTGGTCGTGACGTACAGCACATTGCCGTCGTAGGCCCCAATATACACTTTCCCATTCTTG
>JAPLHP010000040.1 GCA_026389585.1 Chloroflexota bacterium
CGCCTGAATCGGGTCCAGTTTCCCTTCGATCACCTTTCGCCAGGTGCGGTAGGGAGCTCGGATTGTGAAGTCCGCCTTGCGCTCATTCTCACTCGCGACCATGGCCGCATCCGGGCTCTTGCCGTGTAAGAGACTGAGGAAAAAGTAGGCGTGGTTGGGATGAGATTCATCCGGTTCGATCACGAATATGAAATCCCCCTCCCAGTCCTTACCTGCTCTCTCATAGTCTTTGCTTTCGTTTAGCTGACGGCTGAGTTCCTTTATCCACTCCTCTGAGATGAACTTGATAGTCATGACTCCTCTCCTTTCGGTGTCTTCGCCCTACCTGCCAATTACGTATTTGTATGGGTCTACCTCTTCCCTGAGTATCCTCAGTTCCTCTTCTGTCGGGGGGCCGGTCGGCACCACGTTCTCCGCCTTGAACCCCGTTTCTACCTCCTACAGCAGCTCTATGTCCTTCAAGTCCGGGGCTACTCTCAGCGTTGGCTCCGTAAGTGCCTGCACTTCATCCACGGTCCAGCCTGGCGCTAGTTCCCTCAGCCACAATCTCTTGTCCTTCACTTCAATCACCGCGATATCGGTCACTATCAGGTCGACGCACTCTGGAGCGGTCAAGGCCACGCTGCACGTCTTCACTATCTTGGGCTTTCCATCCTTGGTAGTATGCTCCGTGGCCGCCTGAGGAGTGACATACTGTCCGCTGGCGTTCACCAGGTCTATATCCGCTTTCTCTTTCATGTCCTCTGCGGTTACGACGGGACCGAAGCCCAGAGCCCCGTTTTCGGTGTGATAGATGACGGTCATTCCCTCTGGTACAAAGCTGGAAACCAGCGTGGGGATGCCTATGCCCAGATTCACCACTGCGCCATCGAATAGCTCTTTGGCTATTCTCATTGCCATAGCTTCCCGACTGAGGCGTTCCTTCATCTTTCTCCTTATCCGTATCAGGACAGTTTCGGCTATTGCACTCGCCTCACCTGGAAGTTGCGTTCCAGGTGACGTGGGAATCCCGGATCTTCCTTGACCTTCACTATCCTCTTCACGTAGATGCCAGGGGTTATTACTGACTCTGGGTCCAACTCACCTGCGTCCACGATTCGGTCCACTTCAGCGATGGTAGTTCTCGCGGCAATCGCCATTATGGGATTGAACTGCCTTTGAGTTCCCCGATACACCAGATTGCCCATCAAATCAGCCTTGAAGGCTCTGACAAAGGCGTAGTCCGCCTTGAGCGCTCTTTCCATCAGACAGGGTCTGTCATCGAAGACCCTCACTTCCTTGCCCTTTTCTATGACAGTTCCCGCACCGGTGGGAGTATAGAAAGCTGGGATTCCGGCGCCTCCAGCCCTTATCCTCTCAGACAGTGTACCCTGAGGAACAATCTCCAGTTCGACCTCGCCTGAGAGGATCTGCTTTTCTGCCACGCTGGGGCGAGATGCGGAGGTGGAGAAGGGGAACGAAGCGATCACCTTCTTGACCTGCTTGTTTTCAAACAGGATGCGGTGGTCATCGTAGTCCAGCGTCAAACCGATGCCGCCCGCAGTATTGGCAACTATGGTCAGATTCTTCGCCCCCTGCTTGCGCAGCGCTTGAATGAGATAGAAGGGAGTGCCTCCCGGACCGGCGAAATTACCGACCATGATGACTGCGCCATCAGGCACGTCTTTCACTGCTTCTTCAAAGGTTTCAAACACCTTGTTGATCATTCGAGTTCGACCTCTTTCTGGCTAGACTTTCCATCTGCTCTCGACATCCTTCTTCTTGATGCCGAACCGCTTGTCCAAGAAGGCATAGGTGTTCTCCAGGTCCCGCTTGAGATCATTCACATTCTTCTCATGCCCCTGGAGACAGGAGTCTGCCGGTATCTTCTGCCCCTTGACCGGAACGGCATAGATATCCATGAGGTCGCCGGTCCTCTTCTCCCTAAACTTGATGCGGACCTTCTGGCCCACAAAGACGTCTGTCGGCGCCGTCACCACCTGGATGGGCATGGCTGTATCGGCACCGTCGATCTGAACATATGCCAGCACGAAGGGAAGCATCTCCAGAAAGGCATCCGCCGAAAAGAGCATTACCGAAAACGTGTGCACTTTGCCTCTTAGGGGTAGCTCTATCCATTCCGTGTCAGCGACCCTGCACTCAGGATTCCAGCAGTGGACTCTCGGCGGGCAGTACACCGTCTTGCATTTGGGGCACTTGGTCCCGAACAGGTGCTTATCTATCAACCCCTTGAAGAACTTCGAGACCAGCCCATAGCTGTGATGGTAGAGTACACCGTGGGGGCGGTATACAACCATGAAGTCTTCCTCTTTGCATTCCTCAGCCAACCCTGGGCCAGAAAGGGCCCTCACAATCTCGTAGCCTTTTACGGTCCAGTTGCCTTTTCTGGCGTACTCTTCCCACTCCTTCTTGATTGGTGTGGCTTTGTCCTCAATTATCTTAGGCTCTCTTGCCATTTCCCTACCTCCAAAACTAGTCTTTTGAGTAGATGATTACCCCGCCCTGACATCCCGTTCCGCCATGCCCCGTGGTGATAGCCTTCTTGGGG
>JAPLHP010000041.1 GCA_026389585.1 Chloroflexota bacterium
CGGACCACACTATACGTGCTCGCTGAGAATTGCGTGGGAAAAAAATAGAAGAAAGGAGGAGTCGGCTGCGTCCCGTTTATGCCAACAGGCATTAGCTTTTTGGCATCAGGACTCTGGATCCCTCAGCCCAGGTTCGAATCCTGGCTCGGCAGCCACAGCGCCCCTCAAGATGACCTTGCCCGCTCCAAGTAACGTTGCCACTTGGCCGTCACCCAGTCCTGCAGTTCCTGCACGGTCTCCTCAGTGACATTGCTGAACCTTCCCTGTGCTGTCAGAAACTCCCTCACATGTGTCGGGTTGCCCTTCCTGGCGACGGATTCACTGCCTGCGGTCAGCTGGAATACTCCATTCTCAACCTCATAGAGTACGTTCCATCCGGTCTGCACAGCCAGTTCGCCAATCCTGATGGTGGCACTGAAAGGGAACCCCCAGCCTGGAGGACACGGCGAGTACACATGTATGAATCTCAGTCCGACCATGGACATAGCCTTCCTTACCTTCTGATAGAGGTCCAGCGGGTATGATGCATTTGCCGTTGCCACGTAGGGAACGGCATGGGCCTCCATTATTGCCACGATGTCCTTCTGGTGCTGCCGCTTGCCCAGAATGGGGGTAGTGCCGGATATTGCGCCAAGCGGAGAAGAGCCTGAACGCTGATTGCCGGTGTTCATGTAGCCTTCGTTGTCGTAGCAGATATAGATGAAGTCATCATGTCTCTCCGCGGCGCCGCTCAGTGCTTGAATTCCTATGTCATGTGTGCCACCATCTCCAGCCACTGCCACTACGGTCAGGTCTGTTCTGCCCACTGCCTTCAAGCCGGCCACCAACCCGGCAGCCGATGCTGCAACCGAGGCAAATGGCGTATTGACACAGGGGACGGTGACAGAGGTAACCGGATACATGCCGTGAAGTACCGTAAGGCAACTCGCCGGCACTGTGATTATGGCCCGTCCATCCAGGGCCTTCAGGATGTGACGGTAGGCCAGAGACAAGGCACAGCCGGGGCACAGCCTGTTGCCCGGAAGCAGGTATTCCTTTTCTGTCAGGCTGACCGCGTTTACCTGTGACACTATTGTCCTCTCATATCTCACAGATCCATTGGGCGCATTCATTGCTCAAGGCGCCTCTCTCGAGCGAGGACAGGGCCCCCTTCACCGCATCCGCCAGATCCCTGGCCTTCACGTCGCGTCCCCCCAGGCCGACTATGAAATTGCTGACCGCTGCGCTGGCGCCACTGCCATAGAGGGCAGCCTTTATCTCATTGCATGTAGCGCCTTCGTTGCCATAGCTGACATTCTTGTCAAAGACAACGACCAGTCGACACCGCCGCAGCGCCTCTGCTATGTCTCTCCCTGGGAATGGTCTGAATACTCTTAGGCCCAAGACGCCCGCTTTCGCCCCCTGCTTACGGAGGGCATCCGCGGCCACCACAGCTTCCAGCGCCAGACTGCCCATGGTCACTATGGCTATCTCAGCATCTTGCATCCTGTGTTCCCACAGGAGTTTGGCGTAACTTCTTCCGAATAGCTCGCCGAACTCTTGGCCTGCGGCGGATATGGTCTCTCTTGACTTCTGTAGAGCTTCCTGGAGAAGATACCTGATCTCCATGTAGCCGTGGCACAGCACTCCCTCCGCATTGGCTCTCGGATTTGCCAGAGTCACCAAGTTGTAGTTCTTGGGATTGCCCGGGTCTAAGACAGTGTGTGGCCTATAGGGAGGCAGATACCTGTCTACAGCATCCTGGGATGGGACCTCTACGGGCATCTCGGTGTGGGACAGGATGTAGCCATCGTAGCAGACCATGACGGGCAAATAGGTCTTTTCCGCGATCTTGTATGCTTGTATCATCGAATCCAGTATTTCCTGGTTGTTCCGAGCGTACATTTGTATCCAGCCGGTGTCCCGCTGCGATATGGAGTCCTGCTGGTCGTTCAGCACGTTCCACGGAGCCCCAATGGCCCGGTTGACGCAGGCTAGCACCACAGGGAGACGCGTCCCGGCCACCCAGTGCAGCATCTCGTGCATGTACGCCAGCCCATGCGAACTGGTTGCCGTAAAGGTTCTGGCTCCCACCAGCGATGCGGAACTGCACACAGCGAGCGCGCTGTGCTCACTCTCGACAGTGATATATTGAGCCGGAAGCTCTCGTCTTTCGACAAACTCAGATAACGCCTCCGTAACCGGCGTCTGCGGTGTTATGGGGTACGCAGCTACCACCTGGACCCGGCAAAGCTTCGCGCCGATGGCCGCGGCTCGATTCCCGTCGAGCATCTGATCAGGAGGTTCTCTTCCAGCCGTGTTGGTCTCTGTCAAGCTATCATATTCCGTTCTTCAGCAAAGGAACTTCTCTTCGTCCACCATGGCGATGGCACGGGTGGGACACACTTCGGCGCATATTCCGCAACCTTTGCAGTACTCCAGGTCTATGCGGAGAGGGATCGTCTTGCTGATAGTCACCTCCGGGCAAAACAACCAGCAGAGGAAGCAAGTGGGCTTGTTCTTCCTGGCAGGAGTGCACTTGTCCTCGTCAATGACTGGCCGCGAGTTCCGCCACTCGCCCGTCTTCCCTCCCTCGCCGATCCCCGGCGAGGATTCACCACATATGTGTCCGCAGTCCCTAGTTCCCATCGCCCGTGTTTATCTCGCCTTCTCGATAATCGTCTCTCTGTACGTCTTCTCAATCGCGGCCAGGTTCAAGTCAGCGGCCCGGTTGGAGAATCTGTCCCTTATCGGCTTGCTCAGGTTGGCCAAATCTACCAGCCCGGAGGCACGAATTACTGCCCCCAGCATAGCTGTGTTGACGATGATAAGTCCGCCAACTATCAGCCCCAGCTCCCGGCATATGCCCGTGGCATCGGCGGTAGCTATGTTGAACTCGCCCTCCGCATTGAGATGTCTCGGGGCCTGCCGACAATTGACCACGAGCCAACCCCCTGTGCGGAGTCCGCTGAGCACTTCCCGATCTTTCAGCAGCGTGTGGTCCAAGACGACCACCATGTCGGGTTCCTCAATCTGAGATACGACCATGATGGGTCTGGAGGATATCCGCGTTGATCCACTTACCGGAGCGCCTCTTCTCTCGGCACCAAATGATGGAGCCGCCGTGGCCCCAAGGTATCCATCGAGATGGGCCGCCTGCGCGAATATCTTGGCGGCGGTTATGGCTCCCTGCCCCCCACGGCCGTGCCACCGAATCTCATATGGCCTGGTATCTGCGATATGGTCTGCCGGTATTCCGAATCCTCCAAGCCCAGAATCGCGCACCCTCGGGGTCGCGCTGGCTGCGCCTACCTGATTATACCTCAAGTTGAAGTCATTACGCGCTTTTCCCCCGACCCACCCATCCTCTGGCAAGTGTAACCCAAGAAGTGGTATAAGTAGTCAGGCGGGTCACAGAGTACATCTGATCTGCACGGGCGAACGCGCAAGCTTCGACCGCGTGGGCCGGCGTCTCTGCCAACGTGGGCGGCGAGGACCTTCTGGGCAGTCACTAGGAGCAGGAAGGAGGAGGAATGCTATGGTAGCACGGAGAATCAGCAAAGCGGCTGTGATCGGCATGGGTATGATGGGGTCTCAGTTGGCCGAAATCCTGGCACTCGGGAAGATCGAGGTGGCAGCCGTAGACGCCACCGACGAACTGGTGAAACAGGGTGTACGCGGGATAGATGCCAGGCTGGAGCGTTTCCTTGTATCCAAGGGCAAGATGAGTCCGGAGGAGAAAGCGGCAGCAATGGGGCGAATCAGAGGATTCACTGCCATTGAGGAGGCAGTCAGAGAAATCGATTTCGCAATAGAAGCTGTCCCCGAGAGGATGCTCCTCAAGAAAGATGTCTTCCAGAAGATGGACAAGCATGCTCCTCAGGACGCAGTTCTGGCTTCCAACACATCCTTCCAGAACATCTCGGAGATGGCCTCGGCTACCGCCAGGCCAGAACGCGTGGTGGGGATGCATTTCTTCAACCCGGTCAACAGAATGC